>JARRNV010000118.1:0-5268 GCA_037384685.1 Sulfurimonas sp. | reverse complement strand
GTGACGGCGGCGATAGTAAAGACTTTTCTAAAGAGATAGCATTTGCTAAAGCGAATAATATAGTTGTATTTGTAATAGGTATTGCAACAAAGCGAGGTGCTCCGATCAAAGAGGTAAACGGTGAGTTTATAAAACAAAACGGCAAGGTTATAATCTCAAAACTCAATGAAAATATCTCTGAACTTGCAGTAAAAACAGGTGGTGTATATATAGAAGCTGTAAATTCTAACCAAGACATAACTACAATGCTGAATGAGATAGAATCTATTGCAAAGAAAAAAGAGTTAAAATCTAAAAAAATTGAGAAGTATATACCACTGTTTTATTACCCACTTGGACTTGCTATGATTATTTTACTTATTGCTACTTCTTCTATGAGTAGACGTAAAGTGGTTGAAGTTCCCGCTTCTGTTATTTTGCTTTTATCGTTGTTTGGTGGCGCAAATTTAAAAGCGGGTGTACTTGATTTTGTTGATCTTAAAGAGGCTAAAAGTGCTTATGATAAAGGGGAGTACAAAAAAGCACAAGCAGTTTATAAAAAATATGCAAAATCGCATAAAAATGATGCAGGTTATTACAATAGTGCAAACGCTTTGTATAAACAAAAAGAGTATAAAAAAGCAATACAAGAGTATGAAAAATCTCATTTTCTGGATGAAAAACAGGAAGCAAGCAAATATGCAAATATTGGGAACTCTTATGCAAAAATGGGTGATGAAAAAAGTTTAAAAAGTGCTGTTAAATCATACGAGAACTCTTTAAAGCTTCAAGAAGATAAAGATGTTAGAGAAAATTTAGAAGCAGTAAAAAAAGCATTAGAGAAAAAGAAACAGCAACAACAAAATAAGCAAAATCAAAAAAATAAAGATAAAAATAAACAAAACAAAGATCAAAAAGATAAAAAAGATCAGAAAAAAGAAAAAAATAAAGATCAACAAAATAACAGCTCAAAGAATAAAGAAAACAAAAATCAAGAGCAAAAGAATGAAAAGCAAAAACAACAAGATAAGAATCAAGATGATCAACAGAAAAATAAAGAACAAAATGAAAAGCAAAAAGAGGAAAAATCACAACAAAACAAAAGCAATAAAGAGGAAAAACTAGATTCTAAGCAGAGTGAAGCTATGCAACACCAAAAAGTAGATATGAGTGATGCTGAAGAGAAAAAATGGCTGGGTGAACTTAATAAAAAACAAAAAACTTTTCTCTATCAATTAAATAAAAACCAACAAATCCACAGGAGTGAAGATGAAAAGCCTTGGTAGAAATTTTATACTATTTATATTTTTAACAACAACATTATTTGCAGGAGTTAGCGCTAAACTTTCTCCTGAGATGGTAACCATGGGTGAAAAGTCTAATAGTGATGAGCTTCTTGTTCATAAACAAGACGCAAATCTAGGGCAAAACTTTATTTTAAATTATGAAGTTTCAAAAAATGAACTTTATGTTGGTGAAAGTGTAAAACTTACTTTGACACTAAAGCAGAGAAAAGATGTATCGGTTGTTGACAATAAGTTTATACCTTCTGATTTTAAAGGCTTTTGGAAAAAAAGTGAGTCAAAACCTGTAAGAGAGAGTGATGGAGCGTATGTAAGTACGAAAGTTGAGTATATACTTACACCGCAAAGAGAAGGGAATCTTACAATTTCTCCCGCAGAATTAAGAGTCGCTTCAAGAATAAACTCCGGAGGATGGAATCCAACTTTTATGCCCCAAATTCAATGGAAAAGTTATTTTTCCAATGAAATTAATTTAGATGTAAAACCATTGCCAAATAATGCAAAACTTATAGGTGATTTTACCATTGATGCGACGGTTGATAAAACAACGGTTAATGCAAATGAAGCTGTGAATGTTGTTGTAAAAGTAAAGGGTAACGGGAATTTAGAGGATATTGAAAGCTTTAAACCAAATATGGATGACGTTAATGTGTTTGATGAGAAAATAGAGTTACAAAATGATTCACTGACACAAAAACTAGTGTTTGTAGGTGATCATGATTTTACTATACCACCGTTTACATTGACGTACTTCGATACACAAACAAAACAACTTAAACGTATACAAACAGAGCCGATACAAGTAACGGTGAAGGGTTCGACAAATAAACCACAACAAACGTTGACAATAAAAAAAGATGAAACACCAATAGATACAGATCAAAAAATAAAAGAGGTTAAGCAAGAAGGCTTTAATCCTGTGTATATATTTTTTGCTTTAGTGATTGGAATTTTTATAGGTATAAGCATTATGATCTTAAAAGAGAAACAATTTAATAAAACAGAGACTAAAAAGTTTTCGATTAAAGATGAAAAACTATTGCTAATTAAACTTTTACCATATAAAGAAAGTGATGAAGAGATAAGAAAAATTGTTGAAATTTTGGAAAAAAATATTTATACGAACCAGAAGGAGAAGATTGATAAAAAAGTTCTTAAAGAGCTAGTGAAAAGATACAATATCACTTAAAGATATTGTAGAGTTTATTTCCATCTGACATCTCTTTATGAACTGATTCCCAATCTTCATTTTCAATTGCAGACTTCATGTTTGAAAGCTCTTTTTCAAAAAGGTTAATCGCCTCAAGAATATTTGTTTTGTTTTGCTTAAAAATATCACCCCACATATTTGGTGAACTTTTAGCTAAACGACTCATAGAACGAAATCCCCCCGCAGCAAGAGCTAAAATGTTATGTTTATTTTCTTGTTTCATTACAGTGTTTGCAAGTGAATAAGAGATGGCATGTGGCATATGAGAGATAAAAGCGGCATGACGATCATGCTCTTTAGCTTTCATAAAATGTTTTTTCATCTTCAGTGCTTTAAAGATCTGTCTTGCTCGTTGTGCTTGTAGTTCACCACTATCTTCTAAATTACATAAAACAACTACCTGGTCTTCATATAAACCTTCAATTGCCGCTTGTGGTCCAAAATTTTCTGTCCCTGTCATTGGGTGTGCTGCAACAAAGTTTTTACGAATCTCCGTAGGTATGGAGTTTACGATTTTTTCTTTTGTACTCCCTAAATCTATGATTGTTGTATTTTCAGGTACATCTTTAAGGTCTTCTAATGCACGTAATATACCATTTACAGGGATAGCTAGAAAAATTACATCAGCTTTCTTTACTTCCTCTAAATCAATAATCGCTTCTACTAAGTTTAACTCTTTAGCTACGCGTTGATGATCTGGATTGTGATCATGTCCGACTACTTTGTTTATAAACTCTAATTTTTGTAAACTCAATGCTAGTGAGCCGCCCATTAATCCTAAACCAATAATTGCAATATTCATAATTAAATTCTTTATCTTTTTATTTTTTGCTAAATTATACTAAATTTACTTAACATTAACCTCAAAAGAGGTAAAATCTAATCCAATTTTATATATGGAATTTTAATGAAAATATTTTTATCGGTCTTATTTCTACTTTTTACCTCTAGTTTATATGCTCAAACGGTTAACTCTATTAAGTTTCACGGAATGGTACATCTCTCAGAGAGTGTTGCTCTTCGTATGTTAGGTTTTGAAAAGGGCGACAATGTAGATGTAAAAATGGTTGATAAATCGATAAAAGCTTTTTTTAAACAAGGCTATTTTAACGATATTTGGACAGAATTTGAAAATGGTGAGTTAAATTACTATTTTAAAGAAAAAGCTATTATCTCCAAAGTTGAACTCAAGGGTTATAAAGAGAATGACGAAGAGTTTAAAGATGGTGTAATCCAGATTAAAAAAGGGACGCTTTATGATGAGAAAAAGATCGAATCTGCAAAAAGACGTATAGTCGAGGCAATTGCAGCAGAAGGTAAAATGGACTCTGTTGTAGAGGTTGAAACAACTTACTTGGAAAACGGCAGTATTCAGATCACCTTTTTAGTAAACGAAGGTGAAGAGATTATCATTGACAGTTTGAAGTATAGTGGTGTTTATGGTTTAGACAGTGATGATTTTGATGATGTTATTGCCAACAAAGAACACCAATTTATGGGTTGGTTTTGGGGGCGTAACGATGGGAAGATGAGTCTTCGAGATCTTGAATACGACAGCTTAAGAATTCGTGACTTTTATATGCAACATGGATATTTAGATGCAAAAATAAATGAGCCGTTTGTTCGTGTGAATTTTGATAGTTATAAAGCAGGTATGTCGTATCAGATAACAGAAGGGGAACAATATACAATATCTAAGATTTCTGTTCATCAAACAAAAAAAGTTGTTCCGAATGAAAAGATAGAAGAACTACTCACTCTTAAAGAGAACGAGGTTTTTAATATTAAAACTTTTAGAGAAGATGCAGAAAAAATAAAAACGCTTATAGCTGATCAATCTTATGCATTTGTTCAAGTTGTGCCAGATTTGAGAAAAAATAAAGAAGATAAAACCGTTGAAGTAGTTTTTCAAATTAAACCGGGAAAAAAAGTTAAAATAAGAAACGTGACAATTTCTGGGAATACCAGAACGCTTGATAGAATAGTACGTCGTGAACTTTATCTTGGTCCAAATGATATGTATTCTTTAACAGATCTCAAAGATTCACGAAACGCTATTGGACGTTTAGGATATTTTGACTCTACAACCATTGAAGAAAAAAGAGTTGATAACCAAACGATGGATTTAATAGTAAAAGTTAAAGAAGCACCGACTGGAAATATTCAAATAGGTGGTGGATACGGTTCTTACGGTGGTTTACTCGTAAGTATTGGTGTAAGTGATAGAAATATTTGGGGAAGTGGAATTAACGTTGGAGTTAAGGCTGAAAAATCACAAACAAATAAAAACTTTTCAATTAATCTTTCAAATCCACGATTAAATGATAGTGACTTTTCAGGAAATATCTCTTTGTTTCACTCTTCTTATGACTATAATGATTACTCCGTAACAACGGATGGTGTATCTTTAGGAGTAGGGCATAGATTTACAAGATATATAAGTGGATATATAGGATATGGTTATTCAAAGAATTCATATACATTTTCAAATGATTTTAATAGAAGTGCATATCCAGCGTATTATTTTGAGGCATATGCAAAGTCTGGACTTACAATGAGTTTAAAATGGGATAATACAGATGATTATTATCTTCCTAGAAGTGGCTTTGAACTAGGCCAAAGTTTTGAGAAAACAGGTATTGGTGCAGATGCAAATTATTTAAAGTCTAGAACAAATTTTTCTATATATCAAGGTTTAGATGAGTGGATTGGTTTTGATGCAATTTTTAGATATAAAGCACGATTTTATAGTATAGTTGATACAGGATATGTCCC
>JARRNV010000117.1:0-3916 GCA_037384685.1 Sulfurimonas sp. | reverse complement strand
AGAAGCTATCGCAAATAGGAACTATAAAGCGAAGAAGTTAAAGTAACTTCTACCACTGCTCCTCTTCTTCATTCATATCTGAATCATCATAAGGATCCATGTGTGTAAGAAGATGCACTTTTTTATCTGGGAATAGTGCGCTTACTTTTGCTTCTATCTTATCAGTTACCAGATGGGCATCATAGAGTGAGATACTTACATTAAAAACTGCATGAAATGTTATAAATATATGCGATCCGGACTCTCTTGTTCTTAGATCATGAAAGCCGGTAATGTCAGGTTCACTCCAAATAACTTTTTCAATTTTTTTAATATCTTCAGGAGAGAGTGCTGCATCTAAAAGCATTAAAATTCCCTCTTTGATAATAGGGTATGCAGAATATATCATATAAAAAGCTATAGCAACACCTAAAATCGGATCAATTAAACCTTCCCCCGTGTATGCCACTGCTCCAAGTGCAAACAGTACGGCACCGTTGGAAAAAATATCTGTTTTATAATGCAGAGCATCTGCTTTTATAACCATGTTATTTGTTTTCTTTGCAACGTAGATCAAAAAAGCGACAAGAAAGCCTGTAATGATTATTGAAGCGATCATTACATAAATAGATTCTGCCATATACTGCATCTCGTGAGGATGGATGATCTTCTCTAATGCTTCATAAAGGATGAAAAAAGCGGAAAATGAGATCACGGTTCCTTCGATCACAGCAGCAAGCGGTTCTATTTTACTTCTTCCAAAGTGAAAGTTTTCATCGGGATTTTTTTCAGCATTGTGGATTGCAAAGTAGTTAAAAAGTGAAACGGTGAGATCTAAAAAACTATCGATCGCTGAAGCTAAAACTGCAACGGAACCGCTTAAAACACCTACTGTCATTTTTAGAAGTACAAGTACTCCTGCAACAGAAGTTGAAACGACGGTAGCTTTTTTCTCGAGAGACATATCTGTAAAACCTTTAAATTTTAGTTACAATTATATAAAAATTTTGGACGTTACAGCTTAAATGGATATACAAACAATTAAAGAAGACAGAAAAAAGTGGATGACTTGGAAGAATATAGCTCCACTGAGAGAAGCATTAGAACAATTACCGCAGGTTGAAGCTAAAATAACACTCGAAGATGTTGTTAAAATAGACGCAATACTTGATGAAAAACAGATACACACAACAGCTAAAATGTTGATGCCTTGGAGAAAAGGACCCTTTCAAGTTGGAGAGACTTTTATAGATTCTGAGTGGAAAAGCAACATAAAATATAATCTCATCAGAAAACATTTTGATTTAAAAGATAAGAAAGTTGCCGATATAGGGTGTAATAATGGTTACTATATGTTCAGAATGTTGGAAGATGAACCAAAGTTACTCGTTGGCTTTGACCCATCTCCTTTATATAAAACACAATTTGATTTTATAAACCATTTTGTAAAAAGCAGTATCGTATATGAACTTTTAGGTGTAGAACACCTAGAGTTTTACGATGAGAAATTTGACACGATTTTTTGTTTGGGTGTGTTGTATCACCGAAGTGATCCTGTGGCGATGTTAAAGTCTCTGTATCGTGGATTGGAAAATAAAGGTGAAGTGATACTAGACACTTTTTATATAGATGGTGAAGAGGAGATGGCTCTGTGTCCGGAGTCTAGTTATTCTAAAATTCCAAATATATATTTTGTTCCGACGATAAAAGCTTTAAAAAACTGGTGTTTACGCGCAGGTTTTAGTAGTTTTGAAGTTTTAGAGACCTCTGTTACAGATGAGGGTGAACAACGAAAAACAGAATGGATCGAAGGGCAGTCTTTGGAAGATTTCTTAGATCCGGAAGATAAAACAAAAACGGTAGAGGGATATCCTGCACCGCAAAGAGTATATGTAAGATTGATAAAGGATAAAAAGTAATGGCTGAAGAAGATGTAGTAACAGAAAAAGAAGAAGAACTTGAGATAGAAGACTATAGAGAAGATGGACAAGTATTTGTAAAAACTCATGAGAGAATCAATCAAGAACTTAGTGGTGATATTATAAAACTTGAAGATGGTTATGTAGAACTAAGACTAATCACTACCATTGATATGCTTGCAGATAATGTCGGGTTAATACATGGTGGATTTATCTTTTCTGCTGCAGATTATGCCGCTATGCTTGCTGTCAATGAACGTAATGTAGTTTTAGTAGCTTCAGACTGTCAGTTTTTATCGCCTGTAAAATTGCACGATGAGGTTAATGTTGTTGCTCGTGTTAGACATAAAGAGGGTAGAAAAAGAAACGTCCATGTAGTGGCGAATGTTTTAGATGTAAAAGTATTTGAAGGAGAATTTAAAACAGTTATTACTGAAAAGCATGTTTTAAAACTCAAACTTTTACATGATGAAGAAGCCTTAAATAGTGGAACGAAAGATCTTGAAGTAGCTGCAGAGTAGTTTAGATCTCTGCAGAGAGTAAAAAAACTCCAAAATCACGATGTGGTTTTTTAATTGTATTGATATTCTCAAAGGCAACATTTTTAAAACCACATCTCTCTACAATCTTGCAAAGTTTTTCTTCATCAAATCCAAAATGATATACTCCTGTATTGTCTGAATGAAATGTACCATCTTCGCTCTCTAAGTCCGCAATTGCTAAAAAACCGCCATCATTAAGATTCTTTTTAATAGTCGTGAAAAACTTTTCTAAATCTTTAACATGATGTAGTGTCATAGAACTAATAAGCCCGTCAAACCTCTGATCTAATGGTTGTTCAATTATATCTTGATGAATTGGTTCAATATGTAGCTCTGGAGTGTTTTTTTCTTCAAGTTTTTCAAGCATTCCGCGTGAAGTATCGACTCCGTAAACTTTTTTTACTTTTTTTGCGATCTCAAACCCTAGTAAACCGGTACCGACACCAAAGTCTACAAGTACCATGTCATCGTTTAAATCAAGTTTTTTCTCAATTGCATCAGCTATAACTTGTGCACCGTTTACTCGGATGTCACCTTGATCCCAATTCTTTGCTCGTTTATCAAATACACTCATAACGCACTCACCCAATAATCTGCATTTTTTTGTTCCTGTTTAATGGTAGTTGTTCCGCCATGTCCAGGATAGACTGTTTTGTCATAATCTAATTTTTTAAATTTTTCTAACGATTTTCTCATATCTTCCGGAGATGAATATGGAAAATCTGTTCTTCCAATACTACGTTCAAAAATAAAATCGCCACTAAACATAGCATCGCCTATCTCGATCGTACTGCATCCTGGACAATGTCCTGGAAAGTGACGAAACTTTACTTTAACTCCGTCAAAATCAAGCTCTTCATCTCCAACTATTTCGACATCAGGAGTTGAAGGTGGAAGACCGGGTGTCCAACTACTTTTTTGTAACATCGGCACATCATCTTTTGGAGTATAAAGTTTTACACCTAACTCTTTTTGCAGCTCTGCATTACTCCAGACATGATCAAAATGTCCATGTGTGTTCAATATTGCTACAGGGTTTGTAACATTTTCTTTTACCCACTGTGTAGCACCTACACCGGGATCGATAATAAAATCTTTTCCATCAACTGTGGCAATGTAGCAGTTTGTCTGATAAGGTCCCATTGGTTGTTTTTTTATAGTCATTTTATCTCTTTTTTAATTGGATTATAGCATTATTACTCTATGAATTTTTATAAAGAATTAGAGTTAGTTTTAGAGGTTAAAACCCCTGTACAAAAGATAGCAAAATTTCGAGAGTTTTATGAAAAGTTTCAAAACTCACAGATAGATTTTGACACACCTTTTAAGGTAAAAGTTTTTGAACATCCTTCGTATGAAGGGTATTGTAAAGTGGTTTCTCCACAAAAAGTACCAAAACGCTCAAACCTTACAACAAAAGAAGGTCAGATAAATCTGCTGCATGCAGTGCTTCACATAGAGTACTCAGCTATCGAT
>JARRNV010000116.1:0-8640 GCA_037384685.1 Sulfurimonas sp. | reverse complement strand
GACGAGTAAATTTTTGGAAAAGGTATGAAGACTCACAAGATGTTCTAGCCCCACCGATCGAAGCGACAGACTTTCTACCATGTGTCTCTTGGATCTCTTTTAACTTCATAGCACAAGCAGTTGTAGCAGAGTCAAGATCAGTCTCATACCATGTTTCATCTAAGTCAGTTAATGAAGAACTCACTGCTGCTTTGATCGAAGGGTTTTTCTCTAAAAAAGATTTACGAATGCGAGGTGTACGAAGTCTATCTTCAGCATCTACAAAGTCATACCCGTACTTACCTTTAATACAAAGCTTCCCTTGTGAAACCACCCCGTCAGGATGGGCAAAGATCTTTACGATCTTGTTCTCTGTCGTATCTACATTTGCTGCAATATCACACCCAACACCACAGTATGTACATACGCTGTCAATTGTTTCAATGTTTTCCATTTTTTCCCCTAAAAAACTCTTTTATGGTCTGTCTTTATTTCACGATTTTCTAGAAATATTTCCTCTTTGTTTTTCAGGCTCAGACCAAAGGGAGGATTTGTCCTGTAAAATAAAGAGGAAATATTTCGGTAAACGAGACTCAACAATTAGTATAGAAAGTTTACCCTCCTTTGACTTAAGGATACCTCTAATAATTCAAACCCATCATACTCTAACAAATCTCTAAGAAAAGAAAATCAGAATAAATTTTTATAATACTTTGTGCTACAATACCTCCATGAAAAAAGTTTTCACTATTCTCTTTAGTATTGCCATATTCATCATAATTACGGCATTTTTCTATTTCCAATACGAAACAAAAGAAACAAAACTAAAGAATATTTTCGATCAAATCACATCTGAACTCAACGCCCAATTACGTACAAACCAAATGGATTCACTTGAACTTGCCCTCGTCCTTTCTCAAAACAGTGCCCTTGTAAATGCACTCGATAACGACGATGAAGATTTAGGGTATCAAATTCTCTCTCATAGCACCCAAAGTATAAAACAATTTACACATAAAAATGTTCGTGCACAAATTATTACGGCAGATTATTTGATCTTTGCAAGAAGCTGGGATACCGTCTATGCAGGTATGCCTTTGGGGGATTATAGAACTGACCTTGATTATTTTAAAACCCATACAACACCGAGAACTTCCATAGAAGTTGGTCGGCGTTTAGGGTTTAAAGCGACTGTCCCTATATACCTTCACGATAAACTTTTAGGCTTTATGGAAGTGATCGACTTTTTTGAACCACTTACAGAACTGTTTCGTGCGCAAGGAATCGATCTTTATGTTTTAATGGATGACAAATATTTCAATACTGCTATTTTTATGCAGGAAAACATGACGATCGACAAATATATAGTTGCAAATACTAATTATAATTCTAACCATATAAACGTACTTAAATCGATCAATTTTAAACAACTCAAAGCTACGAGAATCGGTTTTAACAAAGGGCGCCATATATTTTATGAACCTATGAAAAATGGTGTCGGTGAAGTGATCGGTGCATTTGTGTTTGTACTTCCGGACAGATATCTAGACTATTTTAACGATCCCGAAGACGATATATCTTTTTTGATCAATGTTACAAGAAGTTCTCTATATAAAGTGGAAAAAAGCAAACGTTACCAAAATGAGCTTTTTAGCAACTACACACCAAAAGAGCTCTTAATGATCCAAGAGTCTATTCCTGAAGAGGATGCTAGAAAGTTTAACCAAGAGACTTATAAAAAACTTGAGAAATTCTCAAAAGATGAGCTCATTCAACTACTGCTCAAAAAACAAGTTATAAAAAGGATAAATGGAAAAATAAAATGAAAATTTTACTTTTAGAAGATGAATACGCTTTACGCATCAGTATTAAAGAGTTTCTTGAAGATATCGGCTACACTGTAGAGTGTTTTATGGATGGTTTTGAAGCCTACAGTGCTATCCATGAAAAAAGTTACGAACTTTTGCTTTTAGATGTCAATGTCCCTTCCATGAGTGGATTTTCCCTTCTTGAAAATTTACGTAAGGATGAGATCAAAATACCTACAATTTTTTTAACCTCAATGACTGACATATCTAATGTCAAAAAAGGGTATGAACGTGGATGTTGTGATTACATCCGTAAACCATTTGATCTAGAAGAGCTCGAACTTCGTATAAATCAAGCATATAAAAGTTTTTATACAGACGATAGTGACCTCATCGACTTGGGCTATAACACCTCTTTTAATATGACAAAAGAACAACTCATGGTAAATAACGAAGAGGTTGTGTTGAGAAAAACAGAAAAAGATCTCCTCAAAGTGCTTATAAAAAATAAAAATGCAGTAGTCTCTGTAGAGATGTTTCAAGATGCAGTTTGGGGTGAGTATGTTGAACCTGCCACTGTAAGGGTACAACTAAAAAATCTTCGTCAAAAACTCCCTGAAGGAATCATAACAAATAGACGATCATTAGGATATATCATTGAACGAAAATAGCTATGCGATAAAAAACGCTCTGTTTTATACATCTTTGATCACCGTAATCCTTTTAGCACCGCTATTTGTATACCTGATCTATATGAAAAATATCTATTCGATCCAAAACGAGCTTTTTTTACAGGAGAAATCTTTACTCATTATAAAATCTATGGAAGAGTTTAATCAAAACGATGTCTATTTTGAATACCCTCGATTTAAAACATTGGAATCTGGTTTGTATGACGCAAGTTTAAAACCTATTTTTTCCCTTATAGATTCTAAGATTTCAACATTTAAAAATGGTTACTATGTAGATGGTTCCCAAGCATACTTAACCATAAAACTTCCAAAGCAAAGATATTTTGGAGCAGATTATCTCATTTTAACAAACACCATATCGTATGCACCTATATATATGAAAATCGCTATGATCCTTTTGTCTATAAGTATAGTTGTGTTTTTTCTCAGTATGCTTTTTTTAAATCGATTTGCTAAACCGTTTAAAGCACTTAATGAACAGCTTGACAACTTTATAAAAGATTCGATCCATGAGATCAACACTCCACTTGCAATCATTAACGTAAATATAGATCTCTATAATAGAAAAAATGAACCAAATAAATATTTCCAGCGTATCAAAGCAGCAACAAAAGTGCTCTCAAACATCTACGATGATATGGATTACCTTATTAAGTATAACAGAGTAGATTATGAAGATGAAACTATTAACTTTAGTAAGTTCATTAAAGAGCGAATAGAATACTTCACAGATGTAGCTAAAATGAAAAACATAAATATAGAGATGGATTTAGAGGATAAAGTAGTTATTGAAATGAATCCGAAAAAACTTCGAAAGATTGTTGACAACAATATATCTAATGCAATTAAGTACTCTTTTGAAGATAAAAGCATTACAATCAAACTCTATACAAAAAATGATGCGTGTTATTTAAGTGTTATCGATTCCGGTATCGGGATCAAAAATGTAGATAAAATATTTACACGCTACTACAGAGAAGATAAAAGCAAAGGTGGATTTGGAATTGGTCTTAATATTGTAAAATCAATTATAGACGAGTATGATATTACGCTTGAAATCGATTCAAAACCGAAAGTCGGCACCGTATTTACGTACAAATTTCCACATAATCTTCTTCTTAACGATTAATTTACTAGATTTTACATAAATTTTACATTTGCTTGTTACACTTGCTACTGAAATTATTTAGGAGGAAGGAAAACATGCGCAAGAGTCTAACAGCTTCACTGCTTCTTGGATGCTCACTTTTTGCTGCTGATCTAAAAACCTAAACAGTACGGAAACTGTGTAGCTTGTCATAATATAGAAGGTGCAAAAGGTGCAGGAAACATTGGACCTGATCTTAGCGACTATAAAGCAAACTTTATAGATAGCGGTGCAAGAGATAATCAATTTGTATATCAGAAAATTGCTGATGCTCGTATTGATAATCCTACAACACACATGACTATCAATCTAACAACAAATCTATTTAATGAAAGAGAGATATGTGACATTACATCATATATCGTATCACCAAAATAAAAGGGAGAAACAATGCAAAGAAGAGATTTTTTCAAAACATTAACATCGGCAGTAGCTGTAGGTGCAGCTTTACCTGTTATGAGTTTTGCAGCTGAGGCAAAAAAAGCAGGACCAAATGCTTTTTCATACGAACAAGCACTTGAAGCTATTACAGGTGGTAAAAAACCTAAAACTTCAAGCAAAGTTCATCTGAAAGTTCCAGAGATTGCAGAAAACGGTGCTGTTGTACCTGTAACTGTTGAAGTTGATTCACCTATGACAGATGATGATTATGTAAAAGCGATCCATATTTTCGCTACAAAAAATAATAATGTTCGTTGTTTAGATACACATTTAACACCGGCAAACGGTAAAGCGATGTTAGCCACTCGTGTAAAACTTGGCGGTACACAAGATGTTGCAGCTTTAGTTGAACTAAGCAATGGTGAGTTTTTAATAGCTTCTCAAAGTGTTAAAGTAACAATCGGTGGATGTGGTTGATCACCAACCTAAAAACAAAATAAAAAATAAAAAGGATTAATTATGGGCAAAATTAAATCATTAATAAAAATTAAACCAAAGAAATTTAAAGATGGCGAAATTGTAAAAGTCAACTTTATGGTGATCCATCCGATGGAAACAGGGATGCGTAAAGATAAAAAAACTGGTCAAATTGTACCGGCTGATTATATCAACAGCATCAAATTTGAATACAACGGGAAAGTTATTACAAACATGACTGTTTGGGAATCTGTTTCGGCAAACCCTGTATTTACAACGTATATGAAGATCAACGGCAAAGGGAAACTAACTGTTACATTTACTGATAACAAAGGTGGATCTTACGAAACAAGTAAAAAGATTAAACCCAAAGGATAATCTATGAAAATTCTAGTAAGTATAACATTAAGTACTGCTCTTTTAACTTCTGCTTTAATTGCGGGTGAACAGTTTGCAATGAGTGATAAAGATCGTGCAATGTACCAAGAGCTTTTAGAAGCTAATCCTGCTGATATCAATGTGGCATCAGGTGAAGGTTTAGTTGAAGAGCATTGTGGTGGCGATGCAGGTCTCGCAAAGTTTTTAGGTGTGAGTGAAGATGATTTACCAAAATATATTGCAGGATTTCCAAGATATATTAAAAAACTAGACATGGTTGCAGGACTTGACCAAGTGATGCAAGCAATTATGGCTCAAAACGGTGAAAAACCATTGAAACTTAAAAGTGCTGAGATGTTTGACATGGTAGCATATGCAAAATCACTTGCAAATGATGAGCCGATCAGCATTGACGTAAATGCAAATCCTCAAATGAAAGCTGCTTATGCACTTGGTAAAGAGGTTTTTGAAACAAAAAGAGGCGGAAGAGGTCTCTCTTGTTTAAGTTGCCACAGCTCTGACGTAATCGGTAGTGTTTTACGTACACAACCACTTCCAGAACTTGGTGCTAGTGGAAATGCTGCAGCTGCAACATGGCCGGCATATAGAATGACAAAGTCTTCTTTGAGAACTATGCAACGCCGTTTTCAGGGTTGTATGAACAATGCACTTTTAGCTGTAATTCCTTTAGGTTCACCTGAGATGGTAGCTTTAGAGGTGTATGTAACAGACAAATCTAAAGGGGCAAAAATAGCGATCCCTGGATTAAAAAGATAGGACTTTATTATGGATATTTCAAGAAGAGATTTTATGCACATAGCAGCAATTTTCGGTTTAAGTGCCGCTGTTACTGGATGTGCTAAACCAAAAGCTGCTTCACAGATATCGCTTAAAGATATTTATGATTTTAATGCGAAAGGAAATGTTACACTATTACATATGTGTGACCTTCACGCGCACTTAAAACCGCTTTACTGGAGAGAGCCGTCAACTTTGATCTCTGCACCTAATCTTGTAGGTACTCCTGGTTTTTTATGTGGTGAATCATTCGCAAAACATTACGGACTAGAGCCGAGTAGTCTTGACGCATATTTCGATACGTGTATAGACTTCGAAGCATTAGCACGTAAGTTTGGAAAAATGGGTGGTGTAGCACACATGAAAACATACCTTGACCGTGTACGTGCAGAGCGTGGGAATGAAAATGTTCTTTTCCTAGATTCTGGTGACACTTGGCAAGGTACAGGTGTAGCACTAAAAACAGATGGTGAAGCGATCGTAAAAGCACAAAACTATCTTGGTGTAGACGTAATGGTCGGTCACTGGGAATTTACTTACGGTAAAGAACAGGTGAAAAAACTGATCGGTGAACTTGATGCTAAGTTTATTTCACAAAACATTGTTGGTGATGATCCATTTGCTGTTGAGTATGAAGAGCTTATTTTTGAACCATACACCATCGAAGAGCGTGGTGGAGCAAAAATCGGTATTATCGGTCAATCATTCCCGTTTACTTCCACTGCAAACCCGAAAGAGTTTACACAAGGTTGGAGTTTTGGTCTTCGTTTAGATACTTTACAAGAGTATGTAGATGAATTACGCAATGAGCATAAAGTTGATTGTGTCGTAGTTCTTTCACATGATGGATTTAGTGTTGATCAAGAGGTGGCTCGTAAGGTTCACGGTATTGACTTTATCTTAAGTGGTCACACACATGACCCTTCACCGCAACCAATTACGATTGAAGGTACTGTAATCGTAATCGCTGGTAGTCACGGGAAATATGTAGGACGTTTAGATATTGATGCAAAAGATGGAAAAGTACATGGATACGAATATAAACTTGTACCTATCGCTTCAAACATGATTCCAGCAGATCCTGAAGGTGTAAAACTGATAGATGAACTTTATAAACCGTTTGATAGTGAGTTCAGTGAAGTACTGGGAAAAACAAAAAATATTCTTTATAAAAGAGATACGTTCTTCTCTACTTTTGATCAACTGATCAACGATGCTATTATGGATGAGATGAAATGTGACATCTCTTTTACGCCAGGATACAGATGGGGAACAACAGTTCTTGCAGGTGATGATATTTTAATGGAAAATGTATATGAGATGTGTGGAATTACTTATCCTAACGTATATACGTTTGAATTAAAAGGGTCTAAAATCGCAACTCTCTTAGAAGATATTGCAGATAATGTTTTCAATGCTAATCCACTCTATCAACAAGGTGGAGATATGAGCCGTTTAGGTGGTGTAACTTATAGCATCGCAGTGGCAAATAAAGCTGGAAAAAGAATCTCAAATCTTAAAGTGGGAGGTAAGCCAATCGATCTTGAAAAAACTTACGTTGTTTCATCATGGGGAGGGAATCTTCAAAATGCGGGTTCAAACTTACAAAAAGACAAGATTAGACCTGTTTATGATATAGTACGCGATTATATTAAACGTAAAAAAGTTGTAGATGTCAGCAATGATGGCAATGTTACACTTGTAGATTATAGTTGCGGATGTCCAGAGAAAGGTTCTCGAGGCTGTTAGGTTGAATAAACGGCAACCTAACTTTGCCGTTTATTTTTTTATGTTTTAAAAAAACAAGGGAGATTATATTATGAAATTAGTAAAAATGAGTTTAATAGCAGCACTTAGTTGTGGTGTTTTTGCAACAGTTGCTTCAGCAGATGATGTCGTTTACGTTCAAACTCTTTTAAATGGGATTGGAAAAATGAAAAAGCCGGTTCAACAAAAGATAATAAAGCATCTGGTTTAGGTGGAAGCCTTATCTATAAAACTGCTTCTTATCAAGGTCTAAGTGCTACAGCAGGTATGTACTTCTCGGCTGGTCTTATCCATACAGACAAAGCTGATTTAGGTTATGTTAAAGCCGGTAAAGATACATTCAGCCGTCATGATGCATACTTAAGTTCAGACTATACAATGGCAGTTCTAGGTCAAGCATATCTACAATATGACTTTTCAAAAAACTCTGTTAAATTAGGTCAACAAATTTTTGAGTCATTTTTAACAAAATCAAATGATACAAAAATGATTCCAAATACATTTAACGGTATCTCATTTGAAACAAAAGAAGTTCCAAAAACAAGAATTCGTGGAGCATATTTTGTATCACAAAAGCTTCGTGATCATTCAACAACTCATGATGTAATCACATTTGGTGCCGGTAATGCAGCCGATCCTAAAGATAGCTGGAACGGTAATGATGACTCTGCAATACATAAAGGTTTAAGTTATGCTAACTTTAAAGCTGCCGGTGCAGATACAAATCATAGACTTATCGTAGCAGATGTTCGTAATAAATCAATTGAAAATTTACAAGTTGACGTAACATATACAGGTGTTCCTGATGTTGTTTCTTCAGTTGCTGGTGAGTTAAACTATGCAATTGCTCTTGGTAATGGGTATACACTAACACCAGGTGTACGTTACATGAAACAAATGGATAACGGCGGCGGTAAAATCGGCGGGGCTAGTTTAAGCGGAAATATTACTGCTGCTAATGCCGCGGCTAATGGTTATAAAAATGGTGACAGCTTAGATTCTTCGATCTCAATGGCTCGTTTAACATTAACAAAAGGGCCGTTAAAAGCGCAAATTGGTTACTCTGCGGTAGAAGATGCAGCTGACATTGTCGCTCCATGGCGTGGTTTCCCTACTGGTGGATATACTCGTGCAATGGCTCAATATAACTGGAGAGCTAACACAAAAACAACAGCAGCAGAAGTAAAATATAACTTTGGTAAAGCAAACCTAG
>JARRNV010000115.1:0-3930 GCA_037384685.1 Sulfurimonas sp. | reverse complement strand
AAAGTTATTAGAAAATAAATAAAATTTTATTACTGCACAAAATTTAATCAATTTTTTGTATCATAATTTACTTGGCAGATGTTATAATTTTTCCATCCTAAAGATTCAAGGATACATGAAGGAAAACTAATTTAAGTTTCCGTATATTTATTTTACCTCCCCTTCCTAAGACTAAAAGTTCTATATCTGATTGGCAGCAGATATGGAACTATATACCCCTTTAGCATATTTAAAAGATAATTTAGCTATTATAAAACAACTAATTATTTTTATTCCCAAGGAACATTATGTTTGAAGTAGTTATCGGACTAGAAGTCCATGTACAACTAAACACAAAAACAAAGCTTTTTTGCTCGTGTCCTACGAGTTTTAATCATAAACAAAATACAAATACTTGTCCAACATGTTTAGCTCTTCCTGGTGCACTTCCTGTTCTTAACAGAGAAGTTTTACATAAATCTATTATGCTCGGGACAGCAGTTGATGCGACAATAAATAAAACATCTTATTTTGATAGAAAATCTTACTTTTATCCAGATTCACCTTCAGCTTATCAGATAACACAACTTTATACTCCGATCGTAGAAAACGGAAAATTAACTATCGATTTTGAAGATGGATCAAACAAAACAATTAGGATCAACCGCGCACACATCGAAGCCGATGCCGGAAAAAATATTCACGATGGCGATATCTCAAAAGTTGATCTAAATCGTGCAGGTACTCCACTTTTAGAGATTGTAAGTGAACCGGACATGAGAAGTGCTGAAGAAGCGGTGCTTTACCTAAAAAAACTTCATTCAATTTTACGTTATATAGACATTTCAGATGCAAATATGCAAGAGGGTTCTTTTAGATGTGACGTAAACGTTTCTATCCGTCCAAAAGGGGATGAAAAACTTTATACTCGTGTCGAGATTAAAAATATTAACTCATTTAAGTTTATTCAAAAAGCGATCGAAGTAGAAGTTATTCGTCAAGTGGAAGCTTGGGAAGACGGTGTTTATGAAGATGAGATCGTTCAAGAAACTCGTTTATTTGATCAGGTGAAATCAGAAACGCGTTCTATGCGTGGAAAAGAGGAAGCAGCTGATTATAGATATTTCCCAGAACCGGATCTTTTAAAATGTGAAGTAACTGAAGCGATGATGCAAGAGTTTAGCCAAATTCCAGAACTTCCTGATGCAAAGAAAGAGCGTTTTGTAAATGAGTATAAAATGAGTGATTATAATGCTTCTGTTATAACGTCTGCTGTGGAGATGGCAAACTTTTTTGAAGATATGATGTCAATTGAAGGTGTAACTGCAAAAACGGCTACTTCTCTTTTAACAGTTGAATTACTTGCTCGTTTAAAAGGTGAGTTCAATATTAGTAACTCTCCTGTTAATGCGAACAAACTCGGGACAGTTGCTGCGCGTATTGACGATCAGACTATCTCAGGAAAAGCTGCTAAAGAGGTACTTGATTATTTAATGGAAAATGAAGATACAGATGTAGATGCTGCAATCGATAAACTTGGACTCAAACAAGTTACAGATACCGGAGCTATTGAAGCTATTTGTGATGAGATTATAGGTGCAAATCAAGATAAAGTTGAGCAGTATAAGTCAGGTAAAGATAAGCTTTTCGGCTTCTTTGTAGGACAAGTAATGAAAGCGAGTAAAGGGAGTGCAAACCCTCAAGCTGTAAATGAGATCTTAAAACAAAAGCTTGGCTGATGAAAACATTTAATCGTCTTTTAGTAAATTTTGCATACTTTTTAAACTCTTCTGACGCATATCAGAGAAAAAGACGATTTTTTTATAATTTACTAGAGAATGAAGATTACAGATACAAAAAGTATTTTGATCTGTTTATGATGATACTTATTTTTGCAAGTGTAGCTATTTTAATATATGAAGTAAAACGAGATGTTCATGATGCTCTAAATATTTTTAATGCTTATGTGATCTCATTTATATTTTTCGTTGAGTATATGCTTCGTCTTTGGATACATAGCAGTATATCAAAAGTGATTATTGCCCAAGATGAGTACAGTGACCTTTTGGGAAGGAATTTTAGTCTTCTATATGTGATCAAAAAAGTTTTTAGAGATAAAATGGAGTATGTTTTATCTATCAAAGCTATTATAGATCTTTTGGCAATTATGCCATTCTTCCATGAGCTCAGACTTCTGCGTGTATTTATTCTTTTTAGAGTTTTTAAAATCTTTAGATATGCAAAAAGTTTTAATACATTTGCTTCAGTATTAGCCAGTAAAAAATTTGAATTTTTTACACTAGCAATGTTTGCAGCTATTGTCATATTTGTTTCTTCTGTACTTATATATGTTATGGAAGCGAATAATCCGGCTTCTAAAATAGAGACACTTTATGAAGCATTTTATTGGTCTATAGTTACAATCTCTACAGTTGGTTATGGTGATGTGGTGGCCGTTTCACCAGAAGGACAGTTTGTAGCGATTATTGTAATACTTTCGGGGATCTCTGTGTTAGCATTTACTACATCACTTTTCGTATCTGCTTTTACCGAAAAACTTGAAGATATTAAAGAATCAAAAGTGATCCAAGATGTCTCAAAAAATAAAGAAACATACATAATTTGCGGATATGAAAGTATTGCTAAAGAGGTGGCAAAAAAATTAATACGTTCAAAATTTAATGTATTAATTTTAGATGAATCGCATGACAGAATAGAAGAAGCAAAACGAGATGGGATGTCGGCACTTAACTATAACCCTGGAAACGTTGAAAGTTATGAAAGATTAAATATAAGTCTCTCAACACAAGTAAAAGCAATACTCTGCTTGCAAGAGGATGATGTTCAAAACGTATACACCGCTTTAACGATCAGAGCGATAGATAAAAATGTCAAAATTATGTCACTTCTTATGAATAGTACAAATAGAAAAAAATTACTTTTCTCCGGCGTAGATGAAATTCTTGACGATAAAGAGTTTGTAGGGCTTGTAGCACGTGAGTATGTGGGACAGCCAGTTGCTTTTGAAGTTATTCATGCTATACGTGCAGAGGATTCAAATATAAAAGTTGATGAGATCGCTATTACACAAAGAATAGTAGATAATATCTCAACTGTTTCAGAGTTAGACAATATTAAGTTAAGAGTTGTACTTTTAGGAATTCATAAAAAATCAACAAACAGGTTTCTTTTTAACCCAATTGATTCCACTCTTTTAGAGGTGGGTGATGTACTTTTTGTTGTAGGAAATCATATTTTTATAAAAGAGTTTACAAAATCCTTAATGTCAAGAACGTTCAAAAGAGGTAACAAATGAGTACCGGTGTTTTAGTCTTTGGAAATAACGAATACGGCTTAGAGATTGCAAAAAATGTTCAGTATAAATACTCAAACGTAACTATTTTCAGCCTTGATGAGATAGAAGATGAGATGATCGACTTTCATTATGAGAAATTTGATCTCAGCGATCATTGGGATGAACTTAGTGAAACGCATGATATGAAAAACGTAATCATCTTTTGTGCTCTTAAAGATGAGGCAAAAAATATATTTTTAACTATTTCATTACGTTCCGCTTTTAAAGATGTGACAATTATAGCTTTGGCAAAAAATAACGAAGATTCAAATAAGTTACATATGGCAGGGGCGACAAAAGTGATACCTATTGTTGAAACTACTGCCAACATCATTACAGATATGTTAAAAAAACCAATTGTGACAGAGGTACTGCACGATATACTTTATGAAGATAGTCCGCTTCGAATTATTCAAGTTGAAATAAAAAATGCGGAGCGTTTCGGGGGAGAGTATCCTGCAGATATTAACTGGAGCCGAGATCACGGAGTACTTGTGCTCTCAATTCTTCATCAAGACGGTTCTCACGAGTTTATATACTCCTCTAAAGCACAGCATAATGTTATATCAAACGGTGATATTTTTATTGTTGTCGGA
>JARRNV010000114.1:0-3957 GCA_037384685.1 Sulfurimonas sp. | reverse complement strand
GTCGCCAACCTGATGAATAAGCATAGCAAAACGCTCAATCCCAAGTCCAAATGCATAACCGCTTACATCTTCATAATTTACTGCTTCAAAAACATTTGGATCAACAATCCCGCATCCAAGAACTTCTAACCATCCCGTATGTGAACATACACGGCACCCTTCACCTTCACAAAATACACAAGATATATCAACTTCCGCTGAAGGTTCCGTAAACGGGAAGAAAGATGGACGGAAACGTACATCTACATCACCAAACATATATTTTAAGAAGTCTTCTAGGATGTACTTTAAGTTTGCGAACGAAACTTTTCCTGCATCATCTACTAAAAGACCTTCTATTTGATGGAACATCGGTGTATGCGTAAGATCGTAATCACGTCTAAAAATGTTCGTGCCGGACTTACTGTTGTAGTTGCCACTATTGGTGCGGAATTACCAGGCGGTATGGTTATAAAACCTGTAAAGCTTCGCGGAGTTGATTCTGAAGGTATGATCTGTTCACCGGGTGAAATAGGACTGCATAGCTTTTGTGATGGAATTATGGAAGTAGATGAAAGTCTTGGGGATATTACGCTTGGTAAAGAGGTGTGTGAAAATCCATACTTTAACGATGCTCTTATAGAGATTGAACTTACAGCTAATAGAGGTGATTGTCTAAGCATTAGAGGTGTGGCACGTGATTTAAGTGCTGCGTTTGACAGACCTCTGAAAGATTATTCTGTAACTGACAATGATGATATGCGTGGAATAGGTAGAATCCTTTCTCTTGTGCATGACAAAGATTTAGATGTAAACCTGCGTTATAAAGCTCTAGAGTTAGATGCTTTATCGTTACCGTTTTTAGTAAAAATGAGACTTGCTCAAATAGAAGAGAACAGGGAGAGTGATGTAGAATCTATAATGCTTTATGCTACACATGCTACTGGTGTTATTATGAGAGCATATTGTCATGATTTTTTTGTGAGTGATAAAGATGAAAAAATGGCGAAAGTTCATCTAAGCGAAGATGAAAAAGGGTTTGCTTCTATAATTTCTGATGATGATAAAGTTGCATCGACTGTAGGTATTATTCAGAAGAAAGAATCAAAGGTTATTTCAAGTAAAGGGTTGATTCTCATTGAGGCGAGTTATATCCCACCGGATATTATTTCTAAAAAAATGGATGAAAATAAAGTTGAATCAGGTCCAATGTTTTATAAGACATCACGTGGAAGTGAACCGGAGTTAGAAGCAGGACTATCATTTTGTATTGATTTAATAGAGAGTTACTCTAATTCATCTACGTTTGGTGGCACAATTGAGTTGATCAATTCTGTAAAAGAGAAAATCATTACTGTTTCAAAACAAGAGATAGATGAAATTATCGGTGCCGATATCGATAAAATTGTAATAACAAAGATACTTAAAAACCTAGGTTTTAACACAACAAAATCTACAACTGAAAATTTTGTTATCTCTGTACCACAGTATCGTCACGATATTGTTAACAAACAAGATATTATAGAAGAGATTGTTAGAATGGTTGGGATCGATAATATTCCTGCAAAGCCATTCGTTTTAACAGAGTCAAATCGTTTAGAAGATAACTATTTTGAGTATAAAAAACGTAGTTATTATAGACAACGTGCTGCACAAAGCGGTTTTTTTGAATCTGTGCATTTTGTATTTGATGAGAAAAAAGTGCTTAACTCTTATGGATTTGAGACGACAAAAGAGGAATTGGAATTATTAAACCCAATCGTACAGACTCTTGATACTTTAAGACCAACACTTTTAACGGGACTTTTAAAAGCAGCTTCACAAAACAAGAAAAATGGTTATAGCTCTGTTAAGCTCTTTGAAGTTGGTTCAGTGTTCTCTCCTACAAGAGATGAAAGTTTAAAAATGGCTTTTATTGTTAGTGGAGAGAAAGAGAATGAATCACTATTAAATGGTGGAAAACCTGCAAAAATTGATTTTGGAGGTTTTGTACAAAAGATATCTGATGTTATTGGGGATGTTGAACTGCGTAAGTATGAAACATCTCATTCACTTTCAAACCCTTATCAAAGTGCTGAAGTATACGTAGCTGGTAAGAGAGTAGGGGAGTTATTTAAAGTGCATCCGAAAGTACAAGAAGCATATGATCTAGAAGATACTTTTATGTGTGAATTGAATTTTGAAGCACTAACATATGAATTAACAATCGCGCAAAAAACATCTAAGTTTCAGGCATCTTTTAGAGATCTTAGTTTAGTTGTCTCAAAGAAAACAAGTTTTGAAGCTATTAAAAATGTTATTGAACAAAACGCTACAAAAGAGTTAGTAAGATTTTATCCAGTAGACAAATATAGCGATGAATCTTTAGGTGAAAATACAAGTTTAAGTTTGCGTTTTGTACTTCAGTCTGATGAAAAAACACTTGAAGAGGAAGATATTACTAACGCTATGGAGTCTGTTTTAACAGCTTTAAAAGATGAACTGGAAATAGGCCTTAGATGAGTAAAGTTGAAGTTTTCCCGACTAAGTCATTTTCATTAAAAACGTCTGAAATAGCACCTGATAAATCTATATCACATAGAAGTGTTATGTTTGCAATGTTAGCGGACGGGGTTAGTACAATTGAGAATTTTTTACGAGCAGAAGATACGTTAAACTCTTTGGAAATTGTAAAAAACCTTGGTGCAGATGTTGAAGATGATGGAAAAACTATTAAAATTTCTTCCAATGGGATACAAGAGAGCTTTGAAGTACTCGATTGTGGAAATTCAGGGACTGGAATGCGTTTGTTTTGTGGACTTTTAAGTTCAGCAAACGGACATTTCGTTGTAACCGGAGATAAATATCTTCGTCGTCGTCCTATGAAAAGGGTTGCTGATCCACTTAAAAGTATTGGTGCGAAGATAGATGGACGTGAAAACGGAAACTTAGCTCCACTATCAATTCGTGGAGCTTCACTTAAAGCCTTTAATTATGAGAGTAAAATTGCTTCAGCACAGGTAAAATCATGTATGATCTTAGCGGCTCTTCATGCTGATGGAATCTGTACATTTACAGAACCGGAACTTTCTCGTGATCATACGGAGAGAATGCTCAAAGGTATGGGTGCAGAAATTGAAGTAGATGGTTTGAAAACTACCATTAAACCAATGGATAAGCTTCTTTCTCCATTAACTATAAGAGTTCCGGCTGATCCTTCAAGTGCATTTTTCTTTGCCGTAGCTGCTGCAATTACAGAGGGAAGTGATGTGACTCTGCAAGGTGTTACACTCAATCCTACACGTATAGAAGCGTTTAAAGCATTAGAGCGTATGGGTGCAGATATAACTTATACACTTACAGAAGATAAGTATGAACCAATTGGAGATATTCATGTAAAATATGCTCCGCTTCAAGCAATTACAGTCGAGGATAATATCTCATGGCTTATAGATGAGCTTCCGGCATTAAGTATTGCTATGGCTTGTGCTAATGGTGAAAGCCTTGTAAAAAATGCACAAGAGCTTCGTGTAAAAGAATCAGATCGTATCTCTACTGTCGTAGAAGGATTAAGAGCTATAGGTATAGTTGTAGAAGAGTATGAAGATGGTTATAAACTTAGGGGTGGAAAACTTCAAAAAGCAAAAGTAGAGAGTGATGGTGATCATAGAATTGCCATGAGCTTTATTATTGCAGGGTTGAAGTGTGGAATGGAAGTGAGTGACCTTGATTGTATAAATACATCTTTTCCAAACTTTTTTGAAATACTGCAAAAAATCACAAAAGTGGAATTTAAATAATTATGAAGATTGAATTAGCAGAAAATTACGGTTTTTGTTTTGGTGTAAAACGTGCGATCAAGATCGCAGAAGAGAACCAAAATGCAGCCACTTATGGTCCGTTAATTCATAATTCAAGAGAAATTACCCGTTTAGAAAAAGACTTCAATGTTGGTTTGACTGATAACTATAAAATTTTTCAGGCTGGTGATAAAGCAAT
>JARRNV010000113.1:0-5639 GCA_037384685.1 Sulfurimonas sp. | reverse complement strand
AAGAATAATACTTGCCCCTGATGTTAAATTGAAAGTATATGATAACCAAAGACCACTTAGCGTAAAAAAAGAAGCTATAAAACCTGAGAGTATCATCATTTTTGCCAATGAAGATGAGAGCTCTTGAGCTATATAGACGGGAATTGTAAGTAGGGCTATTACCAAAATAAGCCCCACAACCTTGATCGCTATGACAACGGTAAGTGCAGATAAAATCAGTATAAGTGCATAGAAAAATTTTACGTTGATTCCGCATAATGCTGCATATTCACTATCGTACGAAACTGCTAAAATTTTTTTGTACCATAAAGCAAGTATGAGGATGATAGCTACAAGTAAAATAGCCATGAAATAAAGATCGCTTTGTTCAACTGCAAGTATAGAACCAAAAAGATAACTCATAAGATCAACATTGTATCCGGGTGTTAGATCGACTAAAATGATCCCTATCGCCATCCCTACAGCCCAAACAAGCCCTATGAAGGTATCCATGTTCTCTTTTTGTTTTATGGTAATTGCAGCTATGATGAGTGCGGCAACTACAGCAAAAATAGATGTGCCTAAAAATATAGGCAGCCCTAAAAAGAGCGCTAGTCCTATCCCACCGTAAGCTGCATGTGCAATCCCTCCGGCTAAAAAAACCATTCTGTTTACTACTACAAGTGAGCCTATGATCCCTGAGACAAAACTGACCAATATTCCGGCTATGATCGCATGTTGAATAAATTGATAAGAAAGAGCTTCTAACATTTGCACCCTTGCATCATCTCCAAGAGCTCCACCTCACAAAAATGGTTCGATGAGGTATTGAGATTTTGTTGTAGTGTGCTAATGTCGTGAAAAGTGAGTTTTTTGTTTATATGTGCCACTTTGTTTGCGTACTGAAGTACGACTGAAATGTCGTGGCTTACTACTACGATAGTGAGTGTTTCATTTAGTTTTTTAAGCAGATCGTAGATCTGTTTTTGTCCGCTTAGATCGATGTTTGAAGTAGGTTCATCGAGTAGTAAAATTTGAGGTTTTGCAAAAAGAGCACGTGCGATCATTATACGCTGACGCTGTCCTCCTGAGAGTGCACCTATCTTTTTGTCGGCAAAGTTTTGCATACCGACTTGCTCTAAAACAACCATAGCATCGGCTTTTGAATTGTTTGAGAGATCCCCCATCATCACCACTTCAATAGCTTTGATTGGAAAGTTGATATTTATATTTGTATTTTGCGGTACATAGGCGACTTTTTTTGCAAAAACTTTGATCGAACCGTGTTGTAGTTCATAGAGTCCAAGAATGAGTTTGAGTAGTGTCGTCTTGCCCCCGCCATTTGGACCAATGAGTGCTAAAAAATCTTTCTCATCTACACAAAGATTGATATCTTCTAAGATCAACTGTTGTTTATATTTGAATGAGAGAGATGCAATCTCTATAAGATGATTATTTGTTTGCAATTGCTTGTGCCATCTGTATGAGATTTTGTGACCAATCAGCACTTAAAGGAGATATTTTTTTCACTGCTACACCTGTCTCTTTAGCAATTGTTCTAGCACTTTTGTCTGAAAATTCTGGCTGTGTGAAGATCACTTTTACGTCTTCCTCTTTTGCCTCTTTGATGATCTCTATCATCTCTTTTGGTTTTGGGTTTTTCCCTTCAACTTCAACAGCAATTTGGCTCGGGATCTGGTTTTGTCAAATTCATATAGATTGTTTGTGCCATAATCGCTACATTGTTTGGTGATGTCCAAACATGAGGATCCATCTCATCATGATCGTGATGCTCATGATGCTCTTCATGTTCATGATGGTGTTCAACCATCTGAAATTTTTCCACTCCTGCACCCATATCGATAAATTTTAAATTTTTATTTTGTGATTTAAATTTACCCAGCCATGCCTCTTCAAACTCTACTCCGATACTAAAATAGATGTCGGCTTTTGAAAGTGCAACCATTTGTGAAACTTTTGGTTCATAGCTATGTGGTGAAGCACCTGGAGGTACCATTACTGTGACTTCTGCCATCTCACCTGCAATCTTTTGTACAAAAGTTTTTTGCGGCGTTATGCTTACGACAATATTTGGTTTTGCAAATATGGAAGTTTGCAACAAAAGAAAAAATAACACAGATAATAGTTTCACATTGGCTCCTTTAAAATAATATTGAATTGTATAGTTAGGGTACTTAAATGCAACTTAGTCGCATTTATATAAGTTTGCTTAAAGAGAAAAAGGGATACTATGCGTTTGAAATTTTTATGAAGACAAAGGATTTATAATGCTAACAAATGAACTTGAATTTTTCAAAGGGATTTTAAAAGATCGAAAAATCCAAATTTTAAAAAATATCGGAGGGGTATATAATGAACTTGAAGGATTAAGCAGATGTGAGCTTAATGATGAAGGAGATTATATCTCGATAAGCAATAATGCAATGGTTGAAAGTGCTATTGCGGAGCAACAACAAGAAGAATTAAAAGCTATTGATAGAGCTTTGGAAAAAATAGAATCCGGAGAGTATGGCATTTGCGAAATGTGTGGGGATGAAATAGGGGTTCAAAGACTAAAAGTGAAACCTCACGCGATCTATTGTATCCATTGTCGAGAGATTATAGATAAACCCAAAGGAGCAAAACGAGAGGGTACTTCGCTATGAAAATAGAAGAGATCATCGAAGAAAAAAATTTAAAACGTACCCCTGCCCGAACAGAGTTACTTGAAATATTTTATACACAAAATAAACCGGTAGCTTATGAGGATATTAAATCGTTAATAAGCATGGATAAAGCAACATTTTATAGAAATGTTTCCAAGTTTGAACAAGAAAATATTTTAAATAGTTTTGAGTCAAATGATAAGAAACGTTATTATGAGATACAAAAAAATCCCCATGCCCATTTTATATGTAATGAGTGTAATACTATAGAGTGTTTAAAAGATGTACAAACTCCAAAAATTGAAGGTTACCAAATAGTTGACACTGTCTTTAAAGGGCTATGTAAAGAGTGTAACGCTATGAAAGAAAAGTAGATGCATATAGAAAAATCAACTGAGGCAAAATTGCCAACAAAGTATGGAAATTTTACCATTAAAGTGTACAAGCACAAAGCTCAAGAGCATATGGTGCTTCTGAGTGAAAACTTCCATGAGTTACAGATCCCAAATGTAAGGATCCATTCTGAATGTTTAACCGGAGACACTTTTGGTAGCTTGAAGTGTGATTGTCAAAACCAGCTTGAACTGGCAATCAAGTTTATAGCTAAAGAGGGTGGAGTGATCATTTACCATCGACAAGAGGGTCGTAATATAGGGCTTTTAAACAAAGTAAATGCGTATGCACTACAAGATCAAGGCTTTGATACCATAGAAGCGAACTTGGAGCTCGGATTTGCCGAAGATGAGAGAGACTATAGTGTAGTAAAAGAGATTTTCCATGATCTCGCGCTAAAAGATATAAAACTCATCACAAACAATCCTGAAAAAATAGCGTATGTGGAGAGTTTAGATATAAATATCATCTCACGAATACCTGCTATAACACCTATAAACAGTCATAACAGCGGATATATAAATGTAAAAAAAGAGCAGATGGGGCATTTATTATAAATATCTTTTAAATGTACTCTTTAGATGTTAAAATACTCTCATGGAAAAAAGATACACAATTTTAGTAACAAATGATGACGGATATGAGGCAAAAGGGCTTTTAGCTTTAAAAGATATTTTAAAAACTATCAAAAATGTAGATGTGATCGTAGTTGCACCTGCAAATGAAAAATCGGCTTGCGGGCACTCTTTGACGCTTGTAAGACCGCTGCGTTTTATCTCTGTCGAAGATGATTTTTACAAGCTCGATGATGCTACGCCGACAGATTGTGTATATCTTTCACTGAGTACTATGTTTGAAGAGAAAAAACCTGATCTTGTAGTGAGTGGGATCAATCGCGGCTCAAACATGGGTGAAGATATCACATATTCCGGAACTGCTGCTGGGGCTATGGAGGGAGTGCTTCACGGCATACCTTCGATTGCTATCTCTCAAGTGATGGACTTTACAAATCCAGATGGCGATTTTACTCTCGCACAAAATACGATTAAGAACTTAGTTGAAAAGATACTTGAAGGGGAGTTTCCACTCCCAGATCGAGAGTTTTTAAATATTAACATTCCACCTGACGTAGATGAAGCCGATATAAAAGTGACTTACGCAGGGTATCGCCACTACGAAAACGATTCTCATGTACATAGAAATCCTCGTGGAGAGGAGTACCATTGGCTGGGGCTGCATCCACTCTCATTCTCACCTAGAAACGGAGTTGAAACTATGAGTGACTTTGAAGCGATACAAGCTGGATATATCTCGATCACCCCCATTATGCTAGACCTTAGTGCCTATAAAAGTATAAACTCTTTACAAAAGTGGATCGATGGCTAGATACACAAGAACAAAGCTTCTTTTTGGAGATGACTTTGAGAAATTACAAAATGCAAAAATTATCTTACTCGGTGTAGGTGGTGTAGGGAGTTTTTGTTTAGACTGTTTATATAGAAACGGTATAACTGACATCACGATCGTAGATTTTGACACCTACGATCAAACAAATCAAAACCGTCAAATGTGGTCAGAACTTCATGAGGATGAGGTGAAGGTAGAAGCACTCAAAGAGCATTATCCTGAACTCACAGTGATCCATGCACGGATCGATGAGGAGTGGGTAAAAGAGTTTGATTTTGAGCCTTACGATTTAGTCCTTGATGCGATCGATGACACAAAAGCAAAACTTGCCCTTGCACAAAAGTGTTACAAAAAACTTATTTCATCTTTTGGAAGTGCAAAAAGAGTTGATCCTACAAAGGTGCAAGTAGCTGATATCTGGAAAAGTTACGGCGACAAGTTTGGTTCAAAGATCCGCTACGAACTGCGTAAGAGAAAGTTTACGAAAAAATACAAAGTAATTTTTTCAAGTGAAGAGGCACAGATAAAAGAAAAAGGGAGCTTCATGGGTGTAACTGCTACTTTTGGTCTGACTATGTGTGCTGAAGCGATCAAGGCACTTCGTAAAAAATGAACTTCGATCTAAACTCTCCCCTAGTGTGTGAAGGAATCATCGGTGACGGTTGCGGTGGCGGACGCATATTTTTTGTAGAAGATGAAAAACTGCAAGTGTATGATCCTATGACAAAAGAGAGTATGGTGCTTTTAGAGAGTTTAAAAGATGTGAAATCGATCTCAAAATCTGGGTGTATTATTGTTATAGAACAAAAGGGAAAAACCGCAGAGTTTAATCTCTCAACATTTAAAAGTTAAAGTTTGATATAATGGTAAAAAATTATTTTGGGATTATTGTAAAATGAAAAAAATTATTTTAATTAGTATGTTTGTTTCAACTCTGCTTTTTGGTTTTGATATGGGTGCTGCTATGGATGCGGTGGATAAAGAAAAAGCAGTTGACTCCGTAGATAAAGAGAAAGCGGTAGCAGCAGTTGCAAAAGGGAGCGATGTTACAATGGATGATGTTGTAGAGAGTGTTGATCAAAACAAAGCGGTAGAATCGGTTGATCAAGAAAAATTAATGAAAGCACTTTATTAGGAAAACAGATGAGTAATAGCAATGTAGAACCTATGACAATTTTCGGTTATGAAAAACTC
>JARRNV010000112.1:0-4443 GCA_037384685.1 Sulfurimonas sp. | reverse complement strand
ATTCATCTCCTTGAAGTGTGCCGTGGATTTTGATAAAAGGATAGTTGTATTTTTGTTTATCGAATTCTCCAACAAGATTTAAAATGATTTTATGATTGCCTGTATAGTTTAAAATCCCTTCAATAACTCTATCTACTCCATGCCACGGCATATCGTTGGATGCAACCAAGGTAAGCTCCAAAGTATCTGTAAAAGAGGGTTTTTCATAAGCAGGATATTTATGTACATCTATTCCGTTACAAAGTGTAAGAGATGGTTTAGGACCGGATTTTTGTAATTCTAAATCAACTATCTCTTGTGTTACCCCTATAATTCCTGCAAGATGTTTAAAAACTCTTCTTGCACAAAACGGTTCTAAGGAAAATTTGATACTATTTATAAAACCGTTTTTATAAAGCTGATATTCGATATCTTCATTCGTATGGTGTTCGGTTATAAGTTTATTACCGTACTTTTTATAAAAAGCAGTCAAAAGACTAAGAGACTAAAATGAAATTATCTTTTTGTAGATCTTGGGTATTGTTGAGTAAAATATATGAAAAATATAAAGAGGTAGTTTTACTTAGTTGTGCCATGTTTTCATAGCGTTTACTCACTCCGCTTATAAGATTTGGTAAAAAACATACATAGGCAATTTTCAACTATGAACCTTGAATTAAAGATTATAAAAATAATGACGATTTCAGCATACATCGGCAAATAGAGGGAAAAGTTTACTTGGATACGACAACATATTTAGATACTTGGAATGATGATAAATATAAGGCACTTTTTAAACAAGCACAGTTGCGTTTAACACCCCAAAGGGCTTTTGTACTTATAAATGCTTTGCAACATGCATTGGTTTTAGAGGGTGATGTTATTGAGATGGGTGTATACAAGGGCTCTTCCGCATATACAATTGCCCATACAATGCAAAATAGCGGGAAAAAACTACACCTTTTTGATACATTTGAGGGAACCCCAAAACACACTGAAAAAGATAATGTCTCAAGAGAGGGGTGGTATGGTGATACCTCTTTAGAGGCTGTAGTAGAGTTTTTAAAAGAGTTTGATTTTTTAGAGTTTCATCAAGGGTTTATTCCCGATACTTTTACAGACTTGCCAGAGCAAAAATATTCATTTGTACATATCCATTTAAACCTTTATGAAAGTACACTCTGCGCTTTAGAGTATATCTATGAAAAAATGAGTGTAGGTGGAGTAATTATAATCGAGGATTACGGTTTAGTAAAATGTGCGGGAGTAAAACTTGCTGTTGACAATTTTGTCGAAAAAAATAATATTCATGTAATTCATCTTCCGACATCTCAAGGGATGATCATTAAGATATGAAGCAAGAAGACCTCTCTATCAATGCCCCGTGTAGTTTTGAATGTACAGGATGTAGTGTTTGTAAAGTTGTATGCCCTGTTGAAGGGTGTATAGATATCAGTTTAGATAGTGATGGATATCTCTTTGCAGAGTCCAATCCTGAGACTTGCATCAACTGTAATAGATGTCAAGAAGTGTGTTTTAAATTTCAAGATAAATTTGATTTAGAGTTTAGTAATCCTTTGGATGTATATATAGGGACAAACGTAGATCAAGAGATACATTATCACTCCAGTTCAGGGGGTATAACGACAGCTCTTTTAGAATCGGCAATAGATTTAGGGTATATTGTGATCGGTGCCGAATTTGATACAAATACAAACAGAGTGCACCATGTTTTTATAGAGAAAAAAGAGGACTTGCATAGAATCAGAGGTTCAAAATATCTTCCAAGTATCACTTTTGATGCTTTTGAAAAAATAGATAAAAACAAAAAATACGTAGTTGTAGGGACACCGTGCCAAATAGGCGGACTTGCAAAGATGAAAAAACAAAATAAAGGGTTTGACGATCTGCTTTTGATTGATTTTCGATGTTTTGGACATCCTGGATATAACCTTTTTGATAAGTATCTGGATTTTTTACAAACGGAAGTAAATAATAGCGGTATCAGGCATATCAATATGCGAAGCAAAGAGATAAATTGGCATAGATGGGGTGTGAGTTTAGAGTTCAATGACGGTGAAAAATATTATAATTCCAAGTTTAAAGATCCTTTTGCAGCGGCATTTATAACGGGTCAAAGTGTTCATGACGTGTGTTTAAATTGTGATGAATATAAAAACAATACACATGCCGATATTCGTGTTGAAGATGCATGGGCATTTGTCGGAGGGCAAACTGGAGACAAACTCAAAAACGGTCTCTCACAAATAGGGATATTTTCGAAAAAAGGCTCAGAGCTGTTTAGGTATGCGCAGAAGAAGATGGAGATACAAAAAGTCGATTTTGATTATAGCTTGGGTGAATGGATGAAAGTGCAAAGAGAGAAAACTTTTATGAATGATTTGCAAGATAAAGAGTTGTCTCTTAAAGAGGTTTTAGAGAGGTTTTGGGAAGCAAATCCTTATAAAAAACGGACACATGTATGGCAATGGCTCAATACCCATAAAATCTATACGGAGTACCTGCGACATCTTCCCAAGCCTCTAAAAGAGAAATTTATAGATATTGCCGTGTACCTTTTTATGGACCTAAAGAAGTCTTAGTATGACACAATGTAGAGCCTGTTTATCAAAAAACATCAAAAAAATTGGCACCTTAAAACCATATAATGAATTTCAATGGGAATATGAAATTTTTGAGTGTATGGAGTGTGGTTGTAGATTCTCATCACGTGATTATGAAGAAAATTATCATGAAGTTCTGCATAAAATCGAGAAAAGTCCTTACGAATTTCATTATGAGTATGCAAAAAATATAAAAGCTAATCTGCATGATCTAGAATATTGTGAAAAGATTCTAAGAAAGCGTTTAGTGTTTTCTGTGGTTTTAGACAAAGTACACTCATTGCCTAAAGAGGCAAAAATACTTGAAGTGGGATGCTCTAGCGGTTATATGACTGCATTTTTACATGCACTAGGCTACAAAAACAGTGTTGGTGTAGATATAGCAACATCTGCTATAGAGTTTGCCAAAGGGTGTTTCGGTGATTTTTATTATGAAAATGTTGATGATTTTGCAGAGTTTGATCTTATCTTTCATTCGGGACTTATTGGCTGTGTCGATTCCCCTAAGGAGTTTTTGTACTACTATATTTCAAGGTTGACTAAAAACGGTATGATGCTCTTTAATGCTCCAAATGTACAAAGTCCAAAAGAGCTCAATGAACTTTGGGTTGACACTCCTCCGCCTGATTTAGTAACACTTTTTGATAAAAAGTTTTTTGAAGACTTTTTAGAGTTGCAACAAGAGCAAATAGTCTGCAATGAGATAAGTAGTTTTACTCTTTCTCAACAAAAATATAGAGCAAAACTTTTTGGCAAAGAGTATGTAGGTTATCCTGCGAACTTTGAAAAGAAGCAAAAGCTTTATACACTTTTTGATAGACTCTTCTATAAAGTTGTCTACTTTTTAGACAAAGTGAAATTATTGAAAAGATATCATAATGAATACGGACTTATAGTGGAGATAAACTCTTTATAGATTTCTGCAATCTCAGGCCATTTGTCCATATGAAAACTGCTGTTATGCCAAAGTATTATAAACTCACCGTCTTCTTGTTTCACATTTTTTACAAGCTCAAAAAACTGTGTTTTAGCATTTTCAATCGAAGAAGTATTTGCTATGGAGGCTAATGCCGTATCCATAACTACTAAAGGTTTTTCTTGGATACTGAGTTTTTCTCTTTTGTGGATGTCAAAAAGATGGTAAGGGTAACAACTTCCGCTTCTAAAGCCTATATGTTTACTAAAACCTATAGAACTATCCCATTTGAGTCCTATATCATTTAAAAGTGTAGGAGTGATACTCATATCAAAGCGGAGATAATGTTGTCTTGAAAAAGAGAGCTCTGGAACAAGTTGCTTCATAGTCTGAAACTCCTTAGATAGCAGTTCTTTGTTGTTAAAACTATCATACCCTACATGTAAACCTACTTGATGACCTCTGTCTAAAATATTTTTTATTTGATCTTTTATTTTCGAAGAATTTATATTGTAATCTTGATCGTATTTGGAATGGTTTGATGCTATAAAAAAGAAATAAGAAGTGAATTTGTTTTTTTCAGAAAGTTGCATTATTTCATCAAAGGTATCGTAAGGATCTTTTTTAACATGGAGCAATACTCTCAGATAATTTTGTGTCTCTTTTAAAGCTTGAGGAAAATTTTTATATTTAAATATGCACTTGTAAAACCTCTGAAAAAATACAGAAAAACTATTATAAAAATAGAGATAATCGATATCGTGTGTCGGTACGATTTTGAATTGTTTTTCGTTTTTTATAATGTCTGTAAATTCAAGCTCTTCTAAAAGCTTTTGCAATAGGTTCGCATATCTGTTTACGACTGGAATATGTGCAAAACTATTTTGGATGCTTAGGCTGTAGTCTTCATCAAATCTTCCGAAA
>JARRNV010000111.1:0-8617 GCA_037384685.1 Sulfurimonas sp. | reverse complement strand
AAACAGAGCCGATCGTATAAACTAAAAATGTAGCTATCCATGAAGTGACAGCACTGCTCATGAGAAATTTTATGATTGCCGTATTTTCAAGTGTAGCTGTAAAACTGTCTGTATGGGGAACTCCATTTTCTATAGTAGTTTGTGTTGATTCTACATGCATGGTAGAATCTAGCTGATCGAGTCCTATCCCTGCAACTACAAAAAATAAAATGTATAAAATTAACATAGAAAGTATAAAAGGAAGTATTGAATATTTGATCATTTTTGATGTAAATAGATCTTTTATACTCAGTGCTAAAATGTTGTTTTCGTTGTTCATAATTTACTCCAAAGTTTTTGGTTCAACTTCAATTCTTCTACGATCCCTAAAGAAAGGTGTAATGTTTTAATATACTCCATAGCTACTTTATATTCAAGAAGTGAATTAAAAATTGCCGGTTCAAAGAGATCTTTATTATACTCTATTGCCATAAATATATTTCTTCCGCTAAATGAGACATAGACAGGATGGCCAGAATGTTTTTTATAATGGAGAATTTTTTCCATTAATGTCGGTGTTAAGATGTAGCGTGCCTCGATCTGATCACTTCCGTAAACTACAAACTCTTTTTCAAAATCTGGCGAATCCATTTTTACCAGTTCACCTCTTACACCAAAGTTGTTTTTTTGTAAAAATGAACCGATAACATCTCCAAAAGTACTTTGGGCAAAGTCCGGAAATACAAGTGTTTGCCCTTTAAAGTGTTTATGAAAATCACTTACTATAAACAAGCCTTGAAAGATAGTAGAGTAAGAGCGTCGTCCTTTAGAATCACGATGTTCTTTTTCAGCATGAAAGTCTGAGAAGGTTAGACTTACACCATCTATCTCCCCTTTGACGAGATCGTTACCGGAGAAACGATCAGGATGGGAAAAAAGTCTTGAGCGGTTAAAAAGTTCTACCCCAATATGAAGATCAGGGATATACCTAAATGTTTTATCTATCTCTTCAATAAGTGGTTTCATCACTTTTGCTTTAAATTCATCTCTATAGTCTGAAATGAGAAACTTATATATGAAGCTTCCTATAACAAAATATAAAACTCCAAAACCAACTAAAAAATCAAGATTTAAGTAGTTGTACAAAGAGTAAAAAATGAGACCTGCAATGAGAGTATAGAAAATTCCTACATTGATGATCCGTTTTTTTAATCTTAATCTGTCGTCTTCAAGCTCTTTTAAAACCGGATGAAGGATTTTATAGTAAAAATCTGTAAGTTCACTGACACTTTTCATATGTTATGAATTAAAAAGCTCTTTTACATTTACATTTTTGCGTTCATTGTCTGGAATCACAAACACCTCTTTACGAGTATAGTTCATAGCTGAAGCCATAAAGTTTGTAGGAACCATCTCTATAGCATTGTTGTAATCAGTTACCGACTGGTTATAAGCACGACGAGCTGCAGCTATCTGCTCTTCGATTTCATTTAAACTGCGTTGTAGATGGATTACATTTTGGTTTGCTTTAAGATCGGGATAGTTCTCAACTGCAACCATAATAGATCCAAGAGCAGATGTTATCTGAGCATCGAGTTTGATCTTTTGTTGATCTGAGATGTTTGGTTTATTTGCTTCTGCGCGAAGTTTTGTTACCTCTTCAAGTATCCCTTTTTCATGTTCCATATATTTTTGTACTGTGGCAACTAGATTTGGGATAAGATCGTAACGTTTTTTGAGTTGTGCATCTATACCTGCAAAGATGTTTTCTACTTGATTTTTCTTTGAAACAAGTGAGTTATACATTAAAACTAAGATGATTCCTATTACGATCACTATAATAAGAGGTGTTGACATGCTACTTCCTTTGATAAGTTTGAAATAATTATATCTAATTTTTTATGATGTTTTGTGCTGCAAAGTATCCGCTAGCCCAGGCAAAAGCAAAGTTAAATCCACCACGGCGTCCAACTACATCTAAAACTTCCCCTGTAAAATAGTATTTTGGATCTTTTTTAGACTGAAATGTTTTTGGATCTATCTCGGTTGTATCTACACCCCCGCCACTCACTTCAGCATGGCGAAAACCATGAGTAGAGCTTACTTCAAATTTCCAGTTGAGAATTTGATTTGCTATTTTTTTAGCTTGTTTTGTATCAAGTGCTTGTGTTGTTGGTTCTAGTTGCACAGATTCTAAAACTGCGTTTATTATTTTCATCGGCAAAATTCCTGACAAGATGGTAAAGAGAGTAAGTGTAGGATTCATTTGTGAAGTTTTTAATAGGTAAGCACTTAATTTTTGTGCAGTAAAACTAGGAAGCAGGTTTATTCCTATATCAAAGCCTGAAACACCGTAGTTTGTAAAAAGAATATCACCTGCAATAGTATTTTCTTTGACACCGTTTATGTAAAGTGTCACCTCTCCCTCAACCTTTGTGCCTTGCATCTTTTTAGCATGTGAGGATGTAAGCTCTAATTGTACGAGTGAAGGGTAGGTTGGAATTATATTGTGTCCTATAGCACGGGCAAATTTATACCCGTCAGCAGATCCTCCAAGATGTGCAGCAGCTTCACTTCCTGTTGCAATAACAACGGCATCATACTTTTTTTCAAGTTCTTCAAGCGAGTCTATTTTTGTATCTGCAATGATGTTTACACCAAGGTTTTTTGCAGAGTGTACAAAAATATTTGCAACAGATTTTGCTTCGTTGCTGAGTGGATATGCGCGACCGTCTTGGAGTACATTTAAAAGCAGACCGAGTGAATTAACATATTTTTCAAAAGTGTTAAAATCAAAATTTTTGATCGCATACTCAACAAAAGAGGGGTTTTGAGAAAAGAAATCACTTACGTTTAAAGAGGAGTTTGAGATATTACAGCGACCGTTTCCCGATACAAGGATCTTTTTTGCAAGTTTTGAATTTTGCTCATACAGATCATCATAAAACTTTGAAACTCCCAATAAATAGGTGTCAAAGTTAAAGTTATATTTTTGTATTGTTTGTCTATTTAAATAAGGTTGTGTTTCTTTACCTATATAAATAGAGCCTAAAAAGCCATACTCGATCTCTAAAGGATCGTATACAAAACTTATTTGGTGGTTTTCGTTCGCCCAGTTTGCAATTGTTTCAAGTATTGGAGTTGCGTGGTATAACACTATAAAAACCCCATTTGTAGATGAAGTAAGTTGTTGTTGGGTAATAAGTGCAATAGATATCTTTTTATCTACGAGTTTATTTGGGTAAAACCTTTCAATAGCTTCTTTAAATTTTATAGCAGTATCACGATCTATCTCATTATGAACTATATAGATTTGTATTGTATCTGATTTTTTGTTTTGTGTAGTTTTTTCAAGCATAGCAATTTTAGGAAAAAGTTTTGCTTCAATATCTATGATTTTATCATCATAGTAATATCCAAAGAGTTGATTACACCATAAAATCATTAGAGAAAGAACTTTTAATATCATTCAAAATTCCAGCTTAGAGAAAGCCAAAAAGATCTACCATCTCGTACTAGGTCGTCTTTATATGTTCCGATTGTTGTCTCATTGCCAAGGGGAGCAGGGTAGATAACCTTGTTGTCAAAGATATTTTTTATAGTTCCTTGAATAGCAATCTTTTTATAAGTATATGTGAATGCTTGATCAAGTGTAGTATAGCCATGTAAAGAGGCTCTTGTATCTGTTTGTTCTCGTTTTCTTTGAGAGATGACACTCAGTGTTGTCCCTGAGCTAAAACTTGGGGAAAATTCGTGTGAAAGTGTAATATGCCCTATGTGGTTTGCTATTAGCGGTACATTCACATTGTTATCGTATTGCATGTGGACATAGCTGTAGTTTGCTTGAAGCATCGTTTTTGCATTAAACTGATGTTTCGCGTCTAGTTCAAATCCGTAAGAATCAATATCTTGCCCATTTATATATTTCGATGTTCCCTCTTTTGTAATAACATCGTGAAGTCTATTATAGTACAAGTTGAGATTTACATAGGTGTGTAATGCTGCTTCATATCTGTAGACAAACTCTAGAGTGTCAATAGTTTCAGATTTTAAATTTGTGTCGCCTACAAAAGGTTCATTAAGACCGTAGAGTTCTAGCCAAGAAGGGACTCTAAATGAACGTTGATAGAGGAGTTTATAGCTTTGGTGCTCATTAGGATTGTACATAAACGCGAGCTTTGGTGCGTAACCATTGTCTGTTAAGCTATAAGCATCATATCGCAAGGCTAAATTTACGGAAAGTTTTTCAGAAAAAGAATAGATATCACTTATATAAAAAGCATATTGTTCTTGTTTAATACCTGAAGGTATTGCAGGGTCAGGAATATTTATAATTGGTGTTAGTGTGTTGTTTTTATAATAGTTTGTTTCAACTTCTCTAGCTTTTGAAAGGTATGTTCCGACTAAAAAAGTTTGTTTTTGATCATTATATTTGAGTGCAATATCGCCATAATATACTTCCTCTTTGTAATATCCTTGTACCATAAGGTCATAAGGTGAACCCATAATAGAAGAAGGGATGAAGTTAGAATTTCCTTTAAAAGTATAGTTTTGGTACCCCCCTCTAATGTCCAAAGAGAGATTTGAAGAGAGTTTTGGTGTATATCTAAGTTCATTGATAAACGAAAACTGTTGAACATTTTTGGACGATTGAAATATTCTTGTAGACGGTAAAAGTGAGTAGTTCTGATATGTACGAGAGTTGTCATTTTTTATAACATAGCCATTTAAAGAGAGTTTATAGTTTTGATCAACAATATTTCCTATAAATCCAAAGTTTTTATATCCTTCAGAGCTTACACGTGTAAAAATATTAGTATGATCATAAAGTGAAGATTTTGTTATTACGTTGATTACTCCAATATGTGCGAATGAACCGTAAAGTGCAGAAGCAGGTCCACGAATTATCTCTATTTTTTCTATAATATCTATAGGAAGATCAAGGTACATGTAATTTGAACCGGAAAGTTTATTATTGACACTTACACCATCGATCATCAACTTAAGTTTATCTCTAAGAGATCCTTTGTTCCCTCTCATAATAATTTGTTTTGCACCGCCGTCTCCCATTGAAAGCTCAATACCCGGAACATATCCTAAAGCTTCGTATAGATTGACAACACCGAGTTTTTTCAATTCATCTGAATAAAGTACAGTAACTACAGCAGGTGTTTTATTTATATTAAGGTTTGATCTAGTTGCTATTTTAGAAGCGTCTTTTAAATCATCTAAAAGACCGAGTGCATCTGGAGCATTTGCTAAAAGTAATACACTATAGCTAAGGAGTAAAAGCTTTCTTATCATGATGCTTTATCCTTGTTTTCTATAGGAAGTATAATTGTAAAACAACATCCATCGGCAGTGTTGTGTACGGTAATACTTCCTTTCATTCTAGTTTCAATTATATTTTTGGCAATATAAAGACCAATTCCTGTACCTTGAGATTTAAATTTTGTTGTAAAGTAAGGTTCAAAAATTTGGTGAATTATAGAGTTATCAATACCCCCTCCGTTGTCGCAAACTTTTAAAGAAACATTTTCTTCATAGCTTAAAATCGAAATATCAATATTACCGCCATTTTTTTCACTTAAAGCATCTTGTGAATTATTAAGCAAAACAAGAAGCACCTGTTTAAGTTCATTCTCTAAACCGTAAAATTTAATATCGTTTTGTTTGGAGTTAATGTTATAGGAGATGTTCTTATTTTTGAACTGTGCATCTAAAATTTTTAATGTTTCTTGGATCAGTTTATAAGGGGAAAAATAGTCCATCTTTTGATTTGGATCAAGAAAGTTTCTAAAGTCGTCAATTGTTGCTGACATAAAGTTAATATTTGTAGAGATAATATCTATCTTGTCTTCAAACTCTTTTTCGTTGAAAGTTCCAAGTGCATATTGCATAGAAAGATTAGCACTTGCTAAACCTATATTATTTAAAGGTTGCCGCCATTGATGAGCAATAGATTCGAGCATCTCTCCCATTGCTGCTTGACGAGATTGATGTAACATAACTTTTTCTTGTTCTTCTTTCTCTTGAATTTTCTTTGCAACTTGTTTTTTAAGACTATCATTAAATGTTTCAAGTTTTTTTAAATATTGAGATATGTTGATGATCATCTCATTTGCAACATGTGCAATAGTTGTCATTTCAGAACTTGCATTGTGAACAATAATGGATGTATTTTGTTTTGAATGAGAATATTGTTTTAAAGAGGTAGAAATAAGTTTAAGAGCCTCTAGGTCATTACGTATTAAAAGATAAAATATTATAAAGATAGTTAAAAAACATAAGAACAGTATAATTATTATTTTGTATAAATACAAATTGTAAGAAAGAAGGTGTTTATTTATATATAAAACCTCCATAATAGCAATCTCTTTTTCTGTAAAAGGATCGATAATGGAACTTTTATATACAAACAGTTTATCAGGATCTATTTGGCTTATTTCATTTATATTTTTATAGGTTTTGGTATCTGATGGTGTGACAATATTGACTTGTTCAATGTGATTATTTTTTAACATAGAGTTTACAATGGCTTTTAGCTGAACTTCTTGATCAAATGAAAGACTTAACGCAATAGTCGGTATAAGTGTTTGTGTCAGGAGTTCCATCTTCTCCTCTTCCACTTCCACGAGCGCATTTTTTGTGTAGTGGGTTCCAAATATATATAAGGGAATAATAATAGTAAAAAAAGTAGTCCAGAAAAAGAAAGTGAATTTAACTCTAAAACTATGAAACATTATAAAGTCACTACTTTCGCTCCAAAACCACCCATGTGTGCAGGAGCATCTTCAAACTTTTTCACCTTTGGATGTACTTTCAAGAACTCTTTGACTGCATGGGATAGTTTCCCTGTACCTATCCCATGATACACAAGTACTTCATCCCAACCGTTAATCAGAGCATTGTTTAAAAATTTGTCGAGTACTTCACATGCTTCATCTGAGCGCATACCGTGAAGATCACATTTTAGACCTGCTTTTTTCTCAACATTTAAGTGCACATCTGTTTTAGGTTTAGTTTTTACAATTTTTGTCGGTGTTAAATGTTTTGTTTTTACGCGTACTTTCATTCCATTGACATCAATGGTAGCATCAGATTTCCCTTTCATGGAAACAATTATACCACTTTGTGAATGGTATTTTACTTCATCACCTACTTTAAAGTCATAAGGGCGCTTAAACTCTGTTTTTTGTTCACGCGGGAGTTTTTGGTTTGCTTTGTTCATAGCACGATGAATATCTTTTATATCTCCCCCTCTAGCTGCTGTTTTTGCTGCATTGATTGCTTCAGCGTAGGAGGCTTTGAGGCTTAGTTTTTCACGTTCAAGCTCCTTATGAAGTGCTTCGCGTTCATCTTTGAGAACTAACTCTTTTTTAGAGAGTTCTTCAAGTTTGTCATCTACTTGTTTGTGTTTTTGCTTTAGTTCGCGTTCTAGCTCTGATCCACGTTCAATAAGTAAAGAAAGTTTCTCCGAGTTATCCCCATATACTTTTTTTGCCTCATCAACTATTGCGTGAGCTATTCCATAACGACTTGCGGTCTCAAAAGCGTAACTTTTACCAATGATTCCTTGCATAAACTCATAGGTCGGTCTACGTTGATCCTCATCATAAATTGCAGCTAGTAACTCTACATCTTCTCGATCAGCCATTAGAGCAGCAAGACGTTTATGGTGGGTTGTAATCACTACTTTTTGTCCACGCGAGATTAGATCATCTAAAATCACTTTAAAAAGCGCCGCAGCTTCATCACTGTCTGTTCCAAGTTCGATCTCATCTACACCGATCAACGCTTGTTTTTTTAAAAAAATTTGTGAAAACTGCTGCATACGTCCGGCAAATGTAGAGATATCGTTTTTAACATTTTGCGGGTCATCTATAATTGCATCGACGTCTTTAAATGTACCTATTTCACTTTTGAACTCATTTAACTTCATCGGTATAATGTATTTTGCCATAAATGTCGCTGCTAAAATAGATTTAAGCAGCATCGTTTTACCACCCGCATTTACACCTGTAATCATTAAAATATTTTTTTCAAAATTTACATTGATCGGTTTTGCATGGTGTAGAGCAGGGTGGATAAAATCTTTTAAAATGATATTTTTATGATTTTGACTTTTAATGATTTGCAAGTTTTTACTTCGAGCAAATAAAACTCTTGCTTGATAGTTGTCAAACTTTGAAAACTCTTTATCTATAAAGTTTATAAAAGGGAGTAGTTCTGAAAGTGTTTGGGAGAACTCTTTTGCATAAGAGTAAAAAAGTGCTTCGCGCTCTTGTTCAATATATCTGATCTTCTCTTTAGTTTTCAAAATAACATCGGGAGCGACATAGAAAAAACCACCTGTACTTCTTCCAATAACTGCACCTTTTAAAACATGATTAAATCCACCGCGAACAAGTAAACACTCTTCATTATTTAAAAAGTGGATCTGAGTATCTACAAGATATCCTGCTATTTTTGAACTTCCCATCAACCTTTTTAAAGAGGAGCTGATCTCATTTTTATGCTCTTTAATCCGTTGACCAAGTCCAAAAAGTGTTTCATCAAGGTTCTCTTCAAAATGTCCCTGTGAATCAAAAAATTTTTCTACTTATAAAAATTTTTGAGGAATCTCAATTTTGTCGAT
>JARRNV010000110.1:0-4033 GCA_037384685.1 Sulfurimonas sp. | reverse complement strand
GGAAAGAGAATGAAATATAACCTTTTACTATTACTTTTAAGTTCAGCAGTTTTTGCAAACATTACAAATTTAAACAATTTTCAAGCAGAGTTTGAACAAAGCATTACAGATGAAAAAAATAAAAAAATAACCTACATGGGTACTATGCAAGCTTCAAAACCAAGCTATGCATTATGGAAATATACAAAACCTATAGATAAAACTGTTTATGTACTGAGAAACAAGGTAATTATGGTTGAACCGGATTTGGAACAAGCGATCATCAAAACTATAGACAGCAACTTTGATTTTTTTACTCTTTTACAAAGTGCCAAAGAGATTAAAAAAGATATATATACAGCTATTTTTAACAATATAAAGTACACCATATATACACATGGATTAACAGTTGAATCTATTCATTATTCAGATGAATTTGACAACAAAGTAGATATTACTTTTAAAAAACAAAAAGTAAATCAAGGTGTTGATATAAACCTCTTTAATCCTTACATTCCAAAAGAATTTGACATAATTAGAGACTAAAACAACATATTTATATTTTTTATGTTACAATCAGTTTGAATTCATTAACTTCGAAAGGTTTGGATTCATGCTATCAAAGCAGATTTTATTGCACTCTCTTGATACTATTGTTGATCCTATATTTATAACTGATGAGTTAAGTAATTTTGTCTACGTAAACAATATAGCCTGCCAATCCTTAGGATATACATCAAATGAGCTTTTGCACATGAATGTTCTCGATATAGATCCAAACATTACACCTCCACAGCTTCGCGAATTACGAGAAAAAGTAAAAGTTGAAAATATTCATGCTTTTCAAACAAAACATCAAAGAAAAAATGGTGAAATATTTCCTGTTGAACTCGCTTTTTCATGTCTTAAGTATAAAAGTAAGACTTTTTTCCTTTCAATAGCACACAATATTACAAAAAGAAAAAAAGAGCAGCAATTACTTACGATTCTTCAAACAGCAATTGATCACGCTAGTGATGCAGTATATATTATTGATCACTCCCATAACGGAAGATTTCTTTACACAAATAAGATGGCAACACAAATGTTAGGTTATACAAAAGAGGAGTTTTTAGATCTCTATATCAAAAATATTGATACTAAGCACTCCTCTGAAGAGCTCAAATATTATAGCAATTTAGATGAATTTACTATCTATACAAAACATAAAGCAAAAAATGGTGAAATACTCGATGTAAAAATATCAGCTTCAACTTTTATATTTGACAATATTCGACTTAGAATTTCACTTGTAAAAGATATGCGTCAACAGCTTAAAATGGAAGCTGAACTCTTGCAACGCAAAGAGGAGTTTAAAACACTAGTGGAGACTGCTCCGGGAATGATTGGAAGCATTTGTGTCAAACAAGATTATAGTGCATATATACCTTACGTATCTCCAAATATTTATGAACTTTACGGTATAACACCGCAAGATGTTAAAAATGACATTTTACCATTACTAAAACTTCATCATCCAAGTGATGTCCCAAAAATAAAAAAAGATATCTATAAATCGTTACAAACCATGAATATTTGGAGTGCACAATATAGGGTAGAACACCCTACTAAGGGTGAGAGATGGGTGCAATGTACATTTAAACCAAATCCTCAACCTGGTGGAGCGGTAATATTTCATGGTTTTGTAATTGACATTACAGAACAAAAAGAGAATGAAAAAGAAAAAGAGTTTCTTGCTTTTTACGATCCTCTAACAAAACTTCCAAATAGAATATTAACTGCAGATAGAATAAAACAAGCATTAGCACAGGCAAAACGTGATAACTCAATGCTTGCGATACTTTCTATAGACTTAGATAACTTTAAAACTATTAACGACTCTATCGGGCATCGTGCAGGAGATAAAGTGATTCGAGCTGTTGCAAAACGATTAACAGCCAATATTCGTCAAAACGATACTGTAAGCCGGCATGGAGGAGATGAGTTTCTTTTAGTGGCTACAAATATAGATTCTATATGTGATGTTACAAAAATAGCACAAAAAGTTATCGATCTATTTAAAGAACCTTTTAACGCAGATAATTATGTATTTACCGTGTCTGCATCTATTGGAATTTCTATGTATCCAGATAGTGGACAAGATTACAGTACTCTTCTAAAAGAAGCTGATTTAGCTATGTATAAAGCAAAAGAGAAAGGAAAAAATACTTTTGAGTTTTCAAAAGAAGGAAGTAGTTTAGATCTTCTGCATCAATTAAAAATTCAAAACAAGATTTTAGATGGAATCAAACAAAATGAATTTGAACTCTATTACCAACCTCAAATTGAATTATCCTCTGGAAAAATAATAGGAGTTGAAGCACTCATTCGCTGGAATTCTAGGGAGCTAGGTTTTATGTGTCCTGCTGATTTTATCTCAATAGCTGAAACAAGTGGTCATATTATAGAGTTAGGAAAGTGGATTATACAAGAAGCGTGTAACCAAGGAGCACTATGGCAAAAAGATGGGAAAAAATTCAATATCGCTATTAATATCTCTGCTCTACAATTCCAAAGAGGAGATCTCATTGCAACAATCTCAAAAGTTCTCAAAAAATCACAATTTGATCCAAAGTTTTTAGAATTAGAGATAACAGAGTCTGTCATGATGAACAATGCAGAAAATGTTCTTGCGGATATATCTGTTTTAAAAGAACTTGGTATTCAGCTCTCTATAGATGATTTTGGAACAGGTTATTCGTCACTATCATATCTAAAACGTTTTGACGTAGATAAACTAAAAATAGACCGCTCTTTTGTTATAAACCTTTTTCACGATAATGATGATAAAATTATTGTCAAAAGTATAATTAACATGGCAAAAAGTTTAGGACTACGAACAATTGCAGAGGGAGTTGAAGACAAACAAACGGTTGATCTACTTCAAAAACTCGGTTGTGATGAGATTCAAGGCTATTACTATGCTAAACCAATGAGTGTAGAAACTTTTAAAACATATTGTAAAGAGATAAAGGAGTGTAGTAAGAGAGATTAGAGCTACTACATACCATTATCGGTATGCAGTAAAAGAAGATTACGCTAGTTTGTAATCTTGAATAAGGTTAAAGTTTAGATATTTGTAAATATCATTCTCTTTACCTATGATTTTTTTCGTTAAGTCTAAATACTCTTCTTTTGTTGGAAGTTTTCCAAGAAGTGAACATACAGCAGCAAGCTCTGCAGAACCAAGATACACTTGTGCACCTTTACCTAAACGGTTGTCAAAGTTACGAGTTGAAGTTGAAAATACAATAGCATTATCAGCAACACGTGCTTGATTACCCATACATAATGAACATCCAGGAATCTCAGTTCTAGCACCGGCAGCACCGAATAGTGCGTAGTAACCCTCTTCGGTTAATTGTTTCTCATCCATTTTTGTTGGAGGACATACCCATAGACGAGTTGGAACTGCACCCTCGCCTTTTAATACTTCACCAAGAGCACGATAGTGACCGATGTTTGTCATACAAGAACCAACAAATACTTCATCGATATTAGTTGGTCTATCAGACGCAAGCACTTCACTTAAAGTTGCAACATCATCCGGATCGTTTGGACAAGCTAAGATCGGCTCAGTAATTTGGTTAAGATCGATTTCGATTACTGCAGCGTATTCAGCATCAGCATCAGCTTCCATAAGTTTCGGATTAGCTAACCACTCTTCCATTTTAGTAATACGACGAGCTAAAGTTCTGTGATCTTCATATCCAGCATCGATCATAGACTGAAGAAGAACGATGTTAGATTTTAAGTATTCAACTACAGGTTCTGTATCTAATTTAACTGTACATGCAGCTGCAGAACGCTCAGCAGAAGCATCAGAAAGTTCAAACGCTTGCTCAGCTTTTAGAGTTGGTAAACCTTCGATCTCTAAGATACGACCAGCGAAGATATTTTTCTTACCTTTTTTCTCAACAGTTAAAAGACCCTCTTTAATAGCTTGGTGAGGAATAGCATTTACAAGGTCACGTAATGTAATACCAGGTTGCATTTCACCTGAGAATCTTACAAG
>JARRNV010000109.1:0-4580 GCA_037384685.1 Sulfurimonas sp. | reverse complement strand
TTTTTACAAAAGAAAAATTTAAAAATTTATGCAATCGGTTCAAACAAAGACAAACTGATGCAACTTGCTCAGAACTACAGTGTCCAAGCACATAGATGCCAAAATCTCGTTGATGCAGTAAATGTAATAGATCAAAATCTCCAAGCTGATCAAGTAGCCCTACTTTCCCCTGCTGCTGCGAGTTTAGATGAGTTTCAGTCTTATGCTCATAGAGGAAATTTATTTAAAGAGAGTGTAAATAGCTTATAAACTTTTAAGTTTATTGTCATACAATGTAAAATAACTTTTTTTAATGAAAGATTATTTTTATGATAAATAGTTCAGTCAATAAACAAGATTTTAAAAACGAAAATATTCAAGTCATAATTAGAATTAGTTTTGCAATTATAATTATGATCCACCTTAGTTATATTTATCTAACTGGTACATGGGATCACGAGTATACATATTTTCAAATTATGGCTGTACTCTCTTTTATTTTTATCAGTAACCTATTTTATAAACTTTTTCTCACTACACATCCATTCTTTTTTCATCCTGGTGTTTTATTATGGTTTATCATAGGTTACAGTATGAGATATGGGTTTAAATTGGGGTTTGTAGTCTACTTTAGTGTTATCTTTTCATGGATCACGCTAATCTATTTCTCATCCTTTTGGCAACAGCACCATTCCGTAGCAATAGGATGGCTTTTATCATATATTATTATCCCCTTATATTTTTTTAAAATGCTTAATCAATTACACCAAATAATTGATCAACTTCACAACGATGTTGATGATTCCCTATATAAAGCCGGACATGATCCCTTAACCAAATTGCCAAATCGTTTTTTATTTGAACAAACTCTGCAAAAGCATGTGATGGACTATATAACTCATAAGCAAAAATTTGCACTATTTTTTATAGATCTTGATGGCTTTAAACAAATAAATGACATCTATGGACACCATATAGGTGATGATATTCTTATCGAAGTAGCCAATAAAATACTCTCTATCAATCCACACACTTTTCGACTTGGAGGGGATGAATTTGTTTCTATAGTTAAGTATAACCAGCAAGAAGAATTGGTAAGTTGTGCAAACTCTCTGATCAAAAATTTAAGAAAACAATATAAAGAGAACAACTTACTACTATCAGCAAGTATTGGTATAGCTTGTTATTCAAGTGATATATCTACATATGAATTAAAAAAATATGCCGATAAATCAATGTACAAAGCCAAACTAAAAGGTAAAGATAATTATTGTTTTTATGAAGATGTTCAAGAATAAAACTCAAAGAGCAGGTCGCTAATAATCTTTTAACTCTATAAATGCTAAAATCTCTACATCTATATGCGTGGAGAAAAGTGTGAAAAAAACATCTGAAGTATTAGCGAGAAAATATCGTCCAAAGAACTTTGATGAGCTCATCGGTCAAGATACGATCGCACAAACTCTCTCACTTGCACTCGACTCTGAGCGACTCTCCCACGCATACCTTTTCTCAGGTCTAAGAGGAAGTGGAAAAACTTCAACTGCACGTATTTTTGCTAAAGCACTCATCTGTGAACAAGGAGTTTCACACCACCCTTGCGGTGTATGTGAGAACTGTGTTATGGCTATCGAAAATCGCCACATGGACATCATTGAGATGGATGGTGCATCAAGCCGTAAAATAGACGACATTCGTGACTTAATAGAGCAAACAAAATATCGCCCGGCAAGTGCAAGATACAAAATATTTATTATCGATGAAGTGCATATGCTTACAAAAGAGGCGTTTAATGCTCTACTCAAAACACTCGAAGAGCCACCTGAATATGTGAAGTTTATTCTTGCTACTACCGATCCTCTTAAACTCCCTGCGACGATTCTTAGTCGTACACAACATTTCCGTTTTAAAAGTATTGCAACAAACAAGATAGTGGAGCATTTAGCACACATTTTAAACCTAGAGGGAATTAACTACGAACATGATGCACTCGAAATTCTTGCACGTAGCGGAAGCGGTTCACTACGTGATACATTGACACTTCTTGATCAAGCGATAATTTATTCAAAAAGTCATGTAGATATTCCAACTGTGACAGATATGTTAGGGCTTGTTGATCCGCAGTTTATAGCAGAACTTTTTAATGCCGTGTTTGCAAAAGACTATGCAAAACTTGTTGAGCTTACAAAAACACTTGAAGATTACGACAGTGAAATGGTTGTCGATGAGCTGATCGCTTACCTGAAAGAGAAAATGTATAATCATGATGCACTTTTCTCTACACTCGTACTTGATCGTTTCTTTAGAATATTAAGTGATGCGAAGTATCTCTTTAGTATCAATGCTGATGGCTCATTTGTACTCTCTATGATCTTTTTTAAGATGATCGAGGCACTCAAAATAAAAGAGGTTGATCAGATGATCGAATCTTTTGAGAAAGGTATGGCAAATCAGGATCTACCTATATCAAAAATAAAAATTCAAAGTACAACTCCTGAGATGGCGACAGAAAAAAACTTTCAAGAGCCTAAGCCTGTAAACGTGCCTGAATCACAGAACACCCCTGTACAAGAGAGTATTCCTGAACCGGTAGCAGTTGCAAAACCGTACCAAGAAAAGTTTGATGCACTTGTAGCTGCTATTTCCGATCGTAACTATGAACTTGGAGAGTGTTTTAAAAACAACATCACTTTTGTCTCGTTTGAAGACAATGTACTTACATGGGAGAGTTGCGCAGATGAAGAGTGTAAAAAATCTCTTAAGTACGGTTACTCAGCGATCAAGCAACTTGTTCGTGAAACCTTTGGTTTTGAAACTCAGATCAAGGGGATAGCCTGTAGCAAATCGATAGAGGAGCCAAAGAATGAAATCCCCGTACCTGAACAAGAGATTCAGACTCCCGTAGAAGAGCTACAACCACAAATGCCCCAAGATGCACCGCAAAGTGCTTCAACTGTTGCAGACGTTGAAGCTGGCGGAGGAGCTAGCTGTGTAACAAACTGTGATGAGCCAAGTGTTCAAGATGAAGTAAACGGAACTGACATTACCCAAGAGCCGATGGTACAAAAAGCGATAGAGCTTTTTGAAGCAAAAAAAGTGACTATTCAGTCGAAGATTTAATTATTTCTTTTTATAAAGTCTTTTTACAATATTTTTTAAAAGCAGAGAAATTTTTAAGAACTCTAAGTTATGGTGTATCTCTAATTCTGCATCATAGTTTTTATCATTTAACTCTTCAAGATATACCGTCAATGCATTTATATCTTTGTCGAGTTTAAAAACAAATTTTTGCAAAGAGTAGTAAGCAACAACATATAAAATAAAGACAAGTTCCAAGTAAGAAAACCAAAAATCAGGTGGCAATACAGTACCTACTAATGTATATCGCAATACCAACCCTATAATAGAAAATACTGCAGTAAGTATAATAAAAAAGAGCATATATATTCTATATTTTATACTTAACATAACTTATAACCTACTCCGCGAACTGTTTGAATGTAATCTTTTGTTTTGTCCGGATCAATTTTTTCTTTGAGTCTGTTGATCGCAACATTTACGGTTTTGTATTGGTAGTTGAAAGAGTCTTGCCATACATTTTCAAGTAAATAATCTCGATCAAGTACACTATTTTTATTGGTAATAAATTCACATAGTAGATCAAACTCTAACTTTGTAACTTCAACAATTTTTCCATCAACTTTTAATTCTCTTGTACTTCTGTCTAGTACCATATCTCTATACGAGAGTTTTCCTTCTGCTACTTTCTTTGTTGTTCTTTTTAACAGTGATTTTACACGCAAAAGTAGCTCTTTCATGTTAAAAGGTTTTGTAAGGTAATCATCCCCTCCACGTAAAAAACCCTCTTCAACATTTTCCTCTTTATCTTTGGCAGTTAAGAATATTACAGGAACATCTATACCGTCATCACGAAGCTGTGCTACAAACTCACTCCCCTCTACTCCAGGAAGGTTTCTATCCATGATCAAAAGATCGATCTCTTCTTCTTCAAGGATTTGTGCTACAGTTTTTGTGTTTAAAAATCCTATCGTTTCATACCCCTCTTTTTGAAGTGTATATTCTAAGAGCTCGAGTAAATCTTCTTCATCTTCAACTATAACGATATTTGCAGACATAATCTCCCTTTATTCTTCGATCCATGCATCTGTTTTGATGATATTTCCATTATCAAAAACTTTGAGTTTATAAGCCCCACTACATTTTCCATCTTTAATATCCATAATCGCGATTTGTAAAACTTTCTTACACTTTTTCGGTATATCAAAATGCCCTTTTAAACCTGTTAGAAACTGCTTTAACGGTTGTTTTGCATCCATTCCGATCACATTATCACGACACCCTGTAAGTCCTATATCTGTTAAATATGCAGTCCCTTGGGATATTTGGAAATCATCACTACTTACATGAGTATGTGTGCCTATTATACCACTAACTGTACCCTGAAGCAACATCAACATTGCACGTTTTTCACTAGTTGCCTCTGCATGAAAATCTACAAATATATTTTCAATCCCCTCATCATGAAGCTGCTCTACTCTTTTTTGAGCATTGCGAAAGGCGTTATCAACATAAGGCATTCC
>JARRNV010000108.1:0-4645 GCA_037384685.1 Sulfurimonas sp. | reverse complement strand
AAGCCCCACTTCCATTAACTCTTTTTGTTGTGATTTTGAAAGTTTCTCAAACACAAATCTTCCACTTCCAACACCACCTGCTGAAAAAATAAGGTTTTTTCCAACCTGTTTATTTGTATTTGCCAAGCCATTAGGAAAATACTCATCCTTAGAGTTTAAAAGAAGCCTTGAGGTCTCGATCGCCTGCGCTGCCAATACAAAGATCTTTGCTTTGACAACATGAGGAATATTGTGCTTTGTTTTATAGTATAGTTTTGTTACTTTCGTTCCATCACTTTCTAAGCGGTAAACAAAAGCATCTGTTATAACTTGCGCATTACACTTTTGCAGTAACGCTGCACGAGCACTCCCTTTTGCACCACTTGCACATCCGTAACTTCCACAAAAGTTTGAGTAATAACATCCCTCTCGATCAAGCGAATTTTGTGAGAGTATAGCTCTTGGTGTTGGGATAGATCGAAATCCCAGCTCTTCACAAGCCTTATCAAACCACTTTGCCACACCGTTTGTTTTTAGCTCCGGATATGGAAAATCTTTACTTGAACGACTCTCTTGAAATGTATGATCAACTACTCTACCGCTCACCCCTATAACTTTTTCAACTTTGTCATAATAAGGTTCTAGATCATCGTAGACAATAGGCCAGTCTACAACATTCGCTCCTTTAATCTCACCATATGTAGAGAGCAGTTTAAAGTCTTTCGGTTTCATTCTATGAAAATATCCACTCATCAAATTTGATGAACCTCCAACTAAACTTCCATTCCAAAAGTTCCAGTTATACTCAGCTCCGTCGTAACGTTTATACTCCCCCTCTTCATATTCGTTTATAATATGTTTTTGTTCCCAAAGTGGAGGTGTGAACATATCGCGACGACACACTGCAAGTTCATCTTTATTGAAGTCTTCTTCTGTGTAATATTCACCTTTTTCAAGTACTACTACTTTATACCCTGCACGTGAGAGTTCATAAGCGACAGGAGCGCCACCCGCTCCACTTCCAACTATACATATATCATACATTACACATACACCTTTTTAGGGTGAGGTAGACCGCCTTGAAACTCAAGCCATTTCCAACCCGCTTCTTTGTTATTTCCACCATAGATCGGATCACCCAACATCGCTTCAAATGTATAATTCATAATGTCATACAAAAAGCTCTCACCCCAAGAAGTTTTTGCAACAACTTTTAAAAGCTTTTCTCTTTGGTATTGTGTGAGTTTTATATAGGTTTTGTTATAGGTTTGAATCGATTCTTCATTCAACCATTTCACACCGTTTTTTAAAAAATTTTTGTTTTCACGTGTAATTCTTGTATGTTTAAACACAAGATGCATATACCCTATTGTATTTATATCCAATAACTCTGCCTGAGGAACAAGATCATTTTGTAAAACCTTGATCGTAGCATAGGGTGTGGTGATTCCAAACAAGTTACATCCATCAAACAAAAAAACCGAAGAGCTTAAAAAGCCGTATTGCAAAAACTTTCTTCTTGAGTTATTCATACTTACTATTATATACAAACTTTGTGTAGCATTGGTGTACTTGTCTAGAGTTTTTTAATCTCCACGGAGATGTGTAGGAGATTATTTAAATAAAGAGCTAAAAAATCCTTCTTTTTTTGTCTCTTTTGATGGCTTAGTTCTTTCATCTACAAAATTTGGATCACCCTTTTCAAACATATTTTTTGAAGGTTTATCAATATGTTTTTTTGGTTTATCTTTAATTGTGATTTCACCTTTTATTGTCGAAGTTCCATGAGGTATGCACATAATATCCCCTTTTTTTATTCTTTAAACATCAAGTGACTTTTATCAAGTTCATTAATGTTTTTTAATCCCATAATGGCTAATAAAGAGCGAACACCATGCATAAGCTGCGCATGATAATTTGCTATATTTTCTGCTTTTTTCTCAACTAAAAAAGAAGCTCGTTTTCGTTTATCTTGTGTAGCCAACCCTACAGGACAGGCTCTACCATTAGCCCCAGAACACTCCCTTGCTCGAATACACCCAGCGCTTATCATAAATCCCCTTGCTATTGCTATATAATCAGCTCCTAAAGCAAAAAGTATAATTGCATCATCAGGAGTTAAAACTTTTTCACTAGCAATCAGCTTTACTTTTTTTCTTACTCCATATTCTAGTAAAACTTTGTGTGCTATCTCTAAAGCATCTGTAATCTTTTTACCAACATTTAACATCATCTCTAGTGGAGCTGCACCACTTCCTCCATCTGCACCGTCAATTGTTATAAAATCTGGATAATCTTGAGACTCTTTATCTATATTTTCTTTTATCAACTTAGCATATGTTTCAAAACTTTCCCGACTAGAAATTACTATTTTAATTCCTACAGGTTTTAAAGAAAGTTTTTTAAGATGCCCGACAAATACAAATAACTCCTCTAAAGTATGCGCAAAAGGGAACTGATTTGGAGAAAAAAGATCTTTATATGGCTCTACACCCCTATAGTATGCTATTTCAGGGCTCACTTTCATTCCAAGTAACTTACCACCTGTTTGTTTTGCTCCTTGAGCAATTTTGATCTCTGTCATACGACAAAACTTCATTGTTTTTTGATATTTCTGTTCACTAAACTTTCCAACTTGGTTGCGTACTCCAAAAAGTCCACTTCCCATTTGAAAAACGATATCTGGGATATCATCCGGTACCTCTTTTGGAAAATAATTTATATCTGCATCCCAGTTCACTCTATAAAATACAAGTTCATCACGATCAAAAAGATAACTGTCCGGTGCATCTGAATAGATCACCATATGTCTATAGGCCTTTTGTGCGACAGCAAAATTTACTAACAGGTTTAAAATTTTAAATACAGACTTTGCAAAAAAAGTCCCTTCGCAAGTATCAAAAAATTTACACTCTCTTGTAAACTTATGGGTATACAAAAAATTACTTGTTAAACCTCCTTCACCTGTATTTATTGGAAACTTTCCAAGATATGCACCTTTTGCAAATGCTCGTGTTCCCTCAGGTGAGATTGCACCATCACTCATAGCACTTCTTCCAAAAATAGATTGTGTTTTAAATGGATATTTCAACTCTTCCCCAAAAGTAACGCTAAATTCTTTACTTACAGCATCTGAATTAAGAACAATATTTGCATTTTTGATCCCAAACTTTAAATTTTTAGGAGGTTGAGAGGGGGAAAAGGAGGTATATACGGATTTACCTTCTGCAGCATTATAAACCCACTTGACTTTATCAAATGAATCATAAAAATTTTCATCTCCAAAATATTGTCGCATAGGATCGCGCAAAGCATAAAAAAGATAACGCAATCTACCTATGAGTGGATAATTAATTAAGAGTTGATCATCTCTTTGAAAATATCGATCATATATAAATAAAATAATTGATATAACTATAAAAAGCACAAAAAATGCTTTTAACAGAAACATCAAGATAGGAAAGTCGACATTCCCTATCTTATGTGTAAACGCTATTAATGCTTCCATTATTAATGTTTATCTCCAAAGATCAGATTATCTAACGAAAACTTTCCAGCCCCGTGAGATAAAAAGATAAATAAAAACAACATATAATACAGAGGTATCTCAAAGCCATTATTTCCTGCGTTAAAACCATTAGGAAGATGTACTGTAAAAATTGCAACTATCATCACCACTATAAGTGGGATAGATATAGCTCTTATAAAAAGCCCTAAAGTAAGCAATACAACTCCCGTAATTTCAGTACTTGCCGCCATATAGGCATTAAGAGTCGGTAAAGGTATACCAATGCTTCCAAACCACTGGGCTACTGCAGAAATATCGCTCCATTTCATCATAGCAGGTTCATAAAAGCCATATGCTAATACTAACCTCGCTAACAATAATGCTAAAGATTTTAGATACTCAGTCAGTCTTGAAAATTCAAGATAAACATCTTTTATACACATAACTCACTCCTTAGAGTGTAGGTGTTATTAACCGCACTTACCTACACCACATTTCATAGCTTTTTTAGGCTCTTTTTTCTTACCGCATTTGCCCTCTTTTTTCGTTCCGCATTTGCCCTCTTTTTTCTTACCGCATTTGCCTTCCATTTTCATCCAAATAACATTGCCGAAGCAATTAAACTCATTAAACCAAACTTCTTCATCATTCATCCTTTTTATATTGAATTAAAACATTGTATAATTTTTATGTGTAGTGTTTGTGTAAAACAAGCAATTTGTGTTAATAAAGCGTTAATATTCAATTTATATCTTGTTAAAACGATGATCTTACAATTTTACATATCAAATATAAGGAGTTCATCATGAACGCTAAAAAAATGTTAGTTGGTTTAAGTACAGTTATGATCCTATCTTCAGTTGCAGTTGCACAACCTTCTCAAGGTTACGGGATGAACGGCGGTTGTCCAAATATGAAAAACTGTCCTAACGGTATGCAGGGTAAACAAGGTGGTATGAAAACTTTTAAACATAGCCGTAAAGGTGGTCACTTTATAAGTGCTATTATGCGTTTAAACTTGAGTGCTCAACAAAGAATGCAGATCAGAGACATTATGCGTTCAAAAAAGCAAAATAGAGTAAGACTGAGTGAAGCCTTTAGTGAAACAGGTTTTGATAAAGCACTTTTCATCAAACTCTCAGAGCAAAGAAAAGCGAA
>JARRNV010000107.1:0-6386 GCA_037384685.1 Sulfurimonas sp. | reverse complement strand
TTTTTTTGATCTATTTTAGTGTTTAGAGCATCGAGCTGTGAAAGCGTTTTTGTTTGTAGAGCTTCTAACGTCTGTGCTTTTGTTTCATCAAGGCTTAGTGCTGATGTTATTTTGTCGTGCGTTGAGAGAATAAGGTAGTACAGAGCTACCTTTTCTTCAGCACTAAGAGTCGGTGCAATAGCATCTATCTTAGTGTTTAGTTTTTTATAGTTGGTTTCGATCTCCGAAGCAAAAACAGAGGAGATAAATAAAAGTGTTAAAAGTATCTTTTTCATGCTTTCTAACAAGCAAAAATTATACCAATATTACAGTTTTACAGGGGTGGTTTTCCAACTAATATATGCCCATATAAAAGGTTGTGGCTGTTTGTTCTCACCTGCAATGAAAAGTTCATAATATTCTTTTGCTTTTTCTTCCTCTTGTTCACTAAGAGAGCCAAAGCTCCAACGAAGGGAAGATATGAAACTTTCTTGGGTATAGCTTTTTATACTTCCCTTAGTTGCTATATAATCAATACTTGCTAAGTAGTTTTTTGCATATAAAATAAGAGGAATATACCAATAATCAGGTTTTTTTACAATTGACTTTTGTATATAGTTCACAATATCCATATCTACATAACTACCACCTACTTTATAGGTAAGGTAGCATCCTTTTTTAGCAATATAACTCATCTTATATAATGCTTTTTGCATATCACTAACTTCCATACTTCTTGAGGCAACGGCTATATCTATATGTGGTAAGTGTGACCAGTCGTCTTCCCAACCAATATGATAAGTTGTAATATTTGTAACTCCTTCATCTTTAGCATATTTTTCAAGCTCTTCTAGCATCTGTTTTGAAAAGTCTATCGCTATTACTTGTTTTACTTTTTTAGCAAGTGGAATGGCTAGCGTTCCCGGTCCACACCCTATATCGAGAATGACATCGTTTGGATCTATATCCATCTTGTCGATAAACTCGTCAACATAGATCGACTTTTGCATCGATGGTGCCAACTCTTTTGATTTTTTATCCCACTCTTTGTGATCTTTGCCTTTAAAGATCGTACTCTTCTTATGTTCAATATACATCTGGGCAAAGTCAATATCTTTATAAAACATAGTTTTCTCCATTAAAATTCATAGTTAAGTGCCGCAAAATATTCACGTCCTGCTGATGGAAATGCCATATCGTAACGAATATCTTCATCTGTTAAGTTTTTGATTCCAACTTCTGCTTTAAGTGTTTTGAATGGAGTATATACAGCTTTAACATCAAATGTTGTAAAGCTAGAGATTTTGATATATTCACCATCACTCCTTCTTTGTTGGTATGCTCCACCTCTATAGCGTGAGTTTGCATAAAGTGAAAAGTCTGCACCTATATCTTTTTGAATATAAGCAAATAGTTGATTTTTAGGGACATATGTACGTTTAACACTACTATCTTTTGTGTTTTTTACATTGATGTAACTATAGTTTCCCCCAATATCCCAACCGTCATTTTTGTAATTGATGTTAAACTCTGCACCCTTATGATCGAATGTTCCAACATTTTGATTTTGACTTAGTGAAGTGTTTTGATCCCACACAACACTTTCGATAGCATCATCAACTTTTGTATAGTAAATGTTTGCACCCATAAGAAGATGCTGTATACTTTTTTGGTAGCTTAACTCTATGTGTGTTGATTTTTCATTTGTAAGATTAGGGTTTGGAACAAATCTATTAAACCTTCTAGAGTATCTATCTTTCATTGTTGGCAAGTAAGTTTTTCGTGAGACACTTGCTCTTAGTTTTGAAGTGTTGTCAGGAGAATATATAAGTGCAATTTGTGGATCAAAAGAGCTATCGCTTTTTTTCTCTAACATATAAGCGTAAGCTGTATTTGTATCGTAAATCTTATCACCACTTCTTTGATCAAAACTTGCACCGATTAAAAGTTCTAGTGTAGAAGATAACTCCCAAGTATCTTCTATACCAAGCGAGATTGTATGATCTTCATAGTTTTCAGCTAAAGTTTTTGCTTCAGTAATTTTGTCAAGATCGTAACCGTTGTGTACATCTTTTTTATAATTAAGTGCAGTTTTAATGAAATGGTTATCTAGTGCAATGCCATACTCTAAACGCGCACCGTAACTATAATCCTCATAACGACTTTTAAAAGCGTAACCAAAATTCATTGTCGTATATGTGTCATTATCGTATGAAAACAAAGAGTTTGTAAATGTGTCATAGTATGCTAATGCTTTAATATAACTATTTTCAAAGTTTTTTTGTCCAGTTACAGAGATAGTCTCTTTATCCCAATAACTATTGTCAAAGTTTTTTTGTCCAGTGACAGAGATAGGCTCTTTATCCCATAATGGCCAATCCCAATATCGTACGTTTCCAAAAATGTCGGGGTCTGGTGGAGGAGGAGATTGTTTAATACCGTGCTGATTTGCGTAAGAGATTGCAACTTCACTATTGTCATCTGCAACATAACCACCCTTTAAAGATATTTTACGATCGTATGTTTTTGAACGAAGTCTATCACCTGAGGGTTGAGAAGCTGTTGACTCATAATCATCGCTAAGACGATAATGATCTTGATGCAGGACACTTCCACCGAGTTGGAGATAGTAATGCCCTTGACGGGTACCAACATTAAAAGATTCAAGGTGACGAGACATTTTTGCATCACTATCTAAAACTAACTCTGCGCGAACATTACCTTCAAACTCTTTTGTTGGTTTCTTAGAAACTATGTTGATAACACCACCCATAGTATTTGTACCGTAAACAATAGAAGAGTATCCTTTTGAGATATCTATTTGCGATACATCATATGTTAAAAAACGAGCATAATCAAAATTTCCATCATAGGGTACGTATACAGGGATACCATCTATAAATACACCGATTCTATTTGAGTTAAAGCCGCGCATTTGAATAGTAGATTCTGCGCGTGCTCCCATAACGTTCGAGCTAATTCCACTGACATCGTTAAGTGCTTGATCTACTGTTTGTGCATTTGTTTGTTGTAGCTTTTGTTCATCTAGTGTTTGTTCAAATACTTGTATTTCACTTGCTACGTTATCTTGGACATTAATTTGTCCAAGTTCATAACTGTCTGCTAAAGCAGCAGAACTGATTATTGATAGTAATAAAATCTTTATTTTCATAATATATCCTAAATTATGCAAAAAGTATTACACTAGAAGCTTTGAAAAATGCATAGACTTCATCACCAGTTTTTAGATCAAGCTCTTTACATGAGTCATTTGTAATGATTGCACATAAAGTTTGCTCTCCAACTGAAAGTTTTATTTCACAATTTACTGCTCCTGGGTTGATCTTTTGAATTTTTGTTAAAAAGTTATTACGAGCAGTTGTACGAAGTTCTTGTTTACTCAGAAGTAGATGAGATGACTTTATGATCGCTGAAATATCTTCTCCAACTTTTAAATCAAGAGATTTTGTAGCATCATTTGTGATAGTTGCCAGTATTGATATTTCAGGTGAGATTGAGATCTCTACTTCACTTATAACTTGCCCATGTTTGATCTGTACAATTGATCCGTTTAATTCGTTTCTTGCTGTAGTTTTCATTTGTTTTCCTTTTTTTAAATATTTGGTTGAATCTCTTCATGAAAGAGCTTTAGTGTTTTTCTAATTCGATTGGCATCGATCGATGCAGGTTTCAGTACTAGGTGTAAATTTTTTATCCTCCTTTTTATCTCTAAAATTTGCTTTGTGCACTCCTCTACATTTCCAACTATTGCACAACTCATAAACTTTTTAGCATCAAAAAACTGGTAACGTTGTTCTAAAAGAGAGTTATAGTTTGCTTTGTTAAATTGAGGTTGTTTTTGAAAAGATTTTAAACTTCGCATAGATTTAACAAAGTGATCGGTTGCTACAACAGCATTTTCATACGCTTCTATGGCATTGTGTGAAGTGTAAAATACACGCATTAAAACAACTTCTGGTGCAACACCGGCTATCTTTTTATAAAAAGCTATAGCTTCTTCACACTCATCAAGCGTTGCTCCTTGTGAAAACATAAGTCCAAGACGGTGTTTTGCTGCAAATTCAAGAGTCTCTACAGAGGAGAAAGTTGCTATATAAAAAGGTATCTGTTTTTGCAGAGATTTAGGATGTAGTTCCTCTTTTTCATAGATCGTTTTGTGTATCTCTTCTACTGTATCAAACATCTTAGACCGAAGTTCTGAAGCATTTATAGAGAAGTTTTTTATATCGGGTGCGAATCCACCTTTGGCAAATCCAACGTTAATACGACCGTTTGAGAGATTATCGAGTGTAGTTATCTCTTCGGAAAGTCGCACACTTTGATAAAAAGGAGCTAAAAATGCAGCACTTCCTATACGGATTTTTGAAGTTTTAGCTGCTACATATGCCATCATAAGCGATGGGTTTGGAATAACGCTAAAAGAGTTGAAATGGTGTTCGGCAAACCAAACTTCATCAAACCCTAAAGACTCTGCATATATTGCTAGTTCTGTATCGTTTAAGATCGCTGCATGTGAATTTTCATGATAACTTTCTGTTAATAAAAAAATTCCTAATTTCATCACTTATTCCCTTGTAGTAGTTCATCTTTAAGAGTATGAAAATGATGACGCTTGATCGCGTTCATATTTGTTCTACGGTTGATCATACGGATCGAAAGTGGCTCTATCCAATTCCAAAACTCCTCTAAAAGCTCTTGTGGAAAATCAAGATCTTTGAGTGTTTTTTTATACATTGCCAACCAGATTTCACGATCATTTTCAGAGATAGGTACTTTAAAGTGACGCATTCGCAGATGAGGTTCTCCGTGTTGTGATGTAAAGATATTTTCACCACCAAGCATCTCAACAAAAAAGTCTGCACTTTTATCAATAGCTAGTTTGAGTGCTTCAGGATGTGCTGGAAATAGGGTTTTGAGATTTGTTTTGAGTAAAAGGTTATGTTGATACTCAACCATCTCTCTTATTTTCTCTTCACCAAGTGTTTTATAGATCTTATTTGAAGGAAACGGTACAGGTGGAAATATGATGTCGATCATAGCTTCCACAACATGTATCTCCTCTCCGCCACCAAAACGTTTTTGCTCAGATGTTGATGGCGTTTGCTGTATCTGAGTGAAAGAGTTTATTTTGCCACTGTGGCAATTTTGTTCATTGTTCATAAGTTTTTCCTTTATTTTTCTTTTGTAACGATGTAAAGTTTTTCATGTTTTAACCTTTTTAAAATATCCATCACACTGACAAAATCCTGAAAACGTGATTGTTTATCACTGCGGAGGATTATATTTGTGTCTTTATCAACAGTTTTAAGATTTTCTTCTAACTTTTTTAGAGTCAACTCCTCTTTGTCTAAAAATATTTTGCCCTGATGATCTATATAAATATTAAGCTCTTTAGGTTTGTCTTGTTTGTTTTGCGCTTTTGCTTGTGGTAGATCAACTGGAATGATCCCTTGTTTTACAAAGGTTGCCGTTGTTAAAACCATCACTAAAAGTACGAGCATAATGTCGATAAAAGGGATCACGTTTATCTGATCAAAACGTTTAGGTATTTTTTTACATTTTACCATTGTAGTTACTCTTATAGCTCATTTGCAATGTCATAATTTGTGAGAATTTTTTCAACTTTTCTCAGTAAAAAAGTGTAAAAAACAATCGCAGGTATAGCCACGATCAAGCCCATAGCAGTTGCTTTGAGTGCAAGAGCGAGTGACATCATAATTTTTTTAGAATCAATACTTCCCGTATCCCCTAAGGTATAAAAAGTAAGCATGATTCCAAGCACTGTTCCAAGTAAACCTATATAAGGGGCATTTGCCCCTATAGCACTAAGGATATTAAGATTGTCTGTAAGTTTTATCTCAAGTATATCGCGGTGTGTATAGGCATCAATCTTAACACTAGAGTAAAAATATAAACGTTCAAATAAAAGGGTAAAAGTGACAATACTCATCAAGATAAGTACACCGATAATCCCATAATCTAGTAACTGTTCTGCATGATCTAATATTGTGTGCATAGTTTTATCTCCTTATTTCCACATCTCTATCCATTTTCCATCATCTCCATTATGAATTTTAAAAGTGTAAATACCTGCATCTTGAAGCATTTTTGCGTAGTCTCTTTTCATCCCGTCACCATGTTTTGTTTTTTTGTTGGCAAAGGCTTCGAGTCCTTGTTTTGCTCTTGCATCATCTACTTTTTTTCTAGTTTGTGCATCCCCTTTCCCTCCGCCTACGTAGGCTTTTGCACCTTTTTTCATAACTCTGTATATCTCCGATAATCCTTTTTGCGGGTCTTCCCAAAAAGGGATCGAACCACGACTGATCACAAGATCAATAGAGTTGTCAGCTAAAGGGATATCTTGAACATTGGCTACAAGTGTTTTT
>JARRNV010000106.1:0-4099 GCA_037384685.1 Sulfurimonas sp. | reverse complement strand
TTCAAAAGCATCTACTTTTTCAGGTTCTAAGTTTGTGCTACCTTGTCTTGCATTATTATTCATAGTAAACATCTCTTGCCAAGATGGATTTCTATGGGCTCGAGAATAAATTGCTTTATAGATATTTTGAAAATTTTGTTGGTATACCATGGATACACGAGGTTCAAATCCTGCATCTTTATAAGATGTCTCTTCATAATTAAAACCATATATAAAGCTTAGATTATTACTATATTGAAACTCATCCTGAAGTGAAAATATAAAAGTGTCACGTTTTGCATTTTTGTTAAAAAAAGGGAATGTCTCTGTATAGTCCACAAGCGCAACATCACCTGTTGACCAGTTTGAAAGTTTAGAGACCATATCTGTAGTTTTTTCTTGCAGTACACGATATCCTGTAGTAATAACGTGTTTATCAAATCCATGATATTTGAGATAAGAAGATTGGTAAAGTGTTCTTTGTTTGGCACTATGCTCCCCATATATACCATCTGGAAAGCTAACAGGAGTTGTAAGTGTTGCAACAGAATGGTTTATACTGTATTGGTAAGCATCCATAAATACAAAACCATCAGGAGCTAATTTTGCTTTTGAATCAAAAGCATCATATTTTACACCTGCTTTTATAACAATGTTAAAATCGTTAATAGTTTTATCATAACCTAGTTCAAGGTATCCGTTTGGAGATTTTACTCTATCTGTATCTTGAGGGAGAGAAAGGTTAATCCCATATGCACTCCCTTGTGTATGATCTAAGATACGTCCTTTTAGGGTAAAGTCATAATATTGCAGATTTAAGCCTAAAGAGTAATCTTTTTGCCATACTGGTGCATCTCCTGTTTGAGAGAAAGCAGTATTGTCATAATCATAAACACCATCACCAGTATAATCCAAACTCATCGAACCCTGAGAGTAACCATCAGGACCTGCATAAAGTTTTTTATTATCCTCTTGATAGTAAAAGTCTACTGTTGCATTTAGGTTTTCGGTTTTAAATTTTTTAATAAAACCGGCCATTCTATAGTCGTACGATCCACCTTTGAAGATTAGCTTATCTTTAGATTCAAAATCTTTAAAATCTTCAGCATATGTGATTATATTTATAGATCCCGCATATGCATTCGCACCATTTGTTTTGCTTCCGGGACCTCTAACAACCTCTATTCTTTTGATCATTTCAATTGGCATACCAAGATATTCTGAATAAGAGTCAAAAAAGAGATTATTGACAAGTACATCATCAATGAAAAGCTTTGTTTGACCGTATGCTTGAGGATTAGAACCGCGAAAAATAGGGGTTTGGTTGTTTAAATTATCAGTTGCTATATCAACACCCGGAACAAGTTGAAGTGCCTCTTTAAGGTTTGAGACACCCAAAGTTTCTAACTCTTTACCCTTAAATACCGAAATGATATAGGGCTGGTAATGTTCATTTTGTTTTGTAATGGTGGCAACATCATTAAAGTGTTCCATATCTTTTGAAATAGAAGCTAAAACTTCATTATCTTTTGCATTTAAATTTGTAAGACAAAGAGACAGCAATATAGAGTTGCTGATAAGAGTTAATATAAACTTACGATTCACGCGATTCTTCCCTGTTTGATAATTAAGTTTTTTATTCTAACATAAATAATCTACTTCAATAATAAAAATTACTTTTATTTTTTTAAAATTCTTTAAGAAAGAGTTCTATTTATGTATAAATTAAATTTTTTTAGAGTATCATAAATATAGCAAAAATCAAGGGTGTTGTAAAATGTCTAACAACATAGATGTAACAAATTATAAACTTACGGATTTAATTGATATCGATGCGTTTACACTCTTACTGGAAAATTTTTTTAAAGCTACCGGTGTCCCAAGTGGAGTCGTTGGAAATGATGGTGAGATATTATCACAAGTTGGTTGGGTAAATGCTTGTGCATTATTTCATAGAGTTGATCCATTAAGTAATAAACACTGTTTAGAGAGTAATTTAGAACTAATGGGTAGACTTCAAGATGGGGAAGTTAGTTATTCAAAGTGTAAAAATGGTCTATTGGACTATGCTACTCCGGTTGTAATTGAAGGATATCAACTAGCGACAATTTTTTTAGGACAAGTTTTAAATGAACCCCCACAACTATCTTATTTTGAAGAACAATCAAAAACATATAGCTATGATCAAGAAACTTATATAGAAGCAATTAAAAATGTTCCTATTATCTCTAATGAAGAGATGACTGCACTTATGGAGTGTGTAGTTGGAATGGCTAAAATGCTAGCTTCTAGTGGACTAGCTACATTACGTCAAAAAGTTTTACAAAATGATCTTCAAGTAATGACAGATAAACAGATACAACTAGAGGATATTTTAAAGTATTCTCCAGTGGGTATAGGTTGGTCCAATTTAGATGGAAGAATAGAGTACGTAAATGAACATTTTATAGAATTATTCGGTTATACACTTAAAGATATTTCAGATCTTGATACTTGGTATAAAAAAGTTTACCCAAATAAAGAGTATAGAGAGAAAGTTGTACAGCCTCAGTATGATAAGGTTACACAAGCATATAAAAAAGCTCTGCCAATACCAAAAATAGAAGTAGATATTGTATGTAAAGATCAAACTAAACGTCATGTAATTATGAGTTTTGCCTATATTGGAGATAAACGACTAGTTAATTTTAGTGATATGACAGCACATTGGAAGAGTGAACAAAGGAATAAAGCTCATGATATGATGCTGGAGAAAGTAGCTAAAGGTTCTTCATTACCGGATATTTTGCATACAATTGTACTTGCAATAGAATCAGAAGAACCAAGTGCAATATGCAGTATTTTATTGTTGGATGATGAGGGTAAACATCTTTATGATGGTGCAAATTTACGTTTACCGAAATTTTACGTTGAAGCAATTGATGGATTAACAATAGGTCCAAAAGTAGGTTCTTGTGGTAGTGCTGCTTATTTAAATAAGAGTGTTATAGTGGAAGATATTCTGACACATGAAAACTGGAAAGATTATACTGAACTAGCAAAAAAAGCTGAGTTAAGATCTTGTTGGTCCAATCCTATTGTATCATCTAATGGTAAGGTACTTGGGACATTTGCTATTTATCATTCACAAGTTTCTAAACCGACTCAAGCAGATTTAGAAAGGATCAAGTTCGCAACAAATCTTGCAGCTATTGCTATAGAAAACAAACGTGCACAAGAAGAGTTAGAGAGAAGAGCTTATTCCGACTATTTAACAGGTTTGGCAAATAGACGATCATTTATTGAAAAGTTTGAACATGAGTTAATAAGAGTAGAACGTTATGGAGGTGAACTCTCTTTAATTATGTTTGATATAGATTGGTTTAAACATATTAACGATACCTATGGTCATGATATAGGTGATCAAGTTTTACAAAAAATAGCAACCATATGTCATGAAATTTTACGAGAGATAGATATAGTTGGAAGAATTGGCGGTGAGGAATTTGCAATTATTTTACCACACACAGGTATTAAAGCAGCTATTAATATTGCACAGAGATTACGTCATAAAGTAGAATCTACAAAAATTAATATTAATGACAATAGATCATTTAACTTTACTATCTCTTTGGGTGTTACACAACATCCTCATAGAACAACATCAGTAGACCAATTGTTAAAAGAAGCAGATATGGTTTTATATGAAGCAAAAGAAAGTGGTAAAAATAAGGTTTGTGTAGCTGAGAGATAGTATAAAAAAATATTTTATGCTAAGCAGTTTAAGAAGTTTTTTGTAAAAGAGTAGTACACTGTTTATACAAAATAATATATCACATTTTGTTGATTAGATAGGAGTTTAATGGACCAGTTTGTATCGTTATTTTCTTCAATGGATCAAAAATCGTTATATGAGATATTTGAAACCTCTTTTGATCCTGTTGTTGTTACAGATGCGAATTGGGAAGAGGGCGTTAAAATTATCTATGTCAATGAGGCTTTTTGTGATGCAACCGGCTACTCAAAAGAGGAAGTAGTAGGAGAAAACCCTAGAATACTACAGGGTAGAGACTCTAACTATAAAATCCTCAAAGAGCTCAAAAGAGAACTCCAAAAAGGTCACAGTTTTGTAGGACAAACC
>JARRNV010000105.1:0-4122 GCA_037384685.1 Sulfurimonas sp. | reverse complement strand
CAAATTTCAGCAATGAATAGATGAATGCAATGAATAGATGTCTCGATGAATGAATAGATGAATAAAATTTTAGATTAACTTAAGTTCGATTTTTATATAACTCTGAGTTTATACAAGAGTGCTCAACCCTGGAGTTGCAGTTTATATTGACTAATGCAGTTATGCACCATGTACTAGCGCACAAACAAAGAAAGTTAATACGTCGCGGGGCACTTTGGCAGTTGGCAACCGACTATGCGATCAACAATATGCTTGTAAAAAACAAATTTAAACTACCCAAAGGTGTGAACTACAATAAAGAGTTTAAAAATATGTACGCCGAAGAGATCTACGAGGAGTTGAAAAAACAACTTATAGCTGAGGGTGTGAACTTATACGATGATATTGATGTTTTAGATGAAGTAACTGGTGGAAAAAATGAGTACTCTTTTTTCAGCCGAATAAAACGGATAGAGCAGACGCCAAGTGAAAAAGAGGAAGAGGAGTGGGCGTATGCCGATTCTCTAGCACATGAAGTTGCACAGAAAAAATCACTCCTACCCTCAGGATTTGAGCGTTTTACAAAAAAGATGGTTGCAAACGACATAGATTGGCGGTTTGAGCTTTACAATGCGATCAACCGCCACATGAGAAACAACTACGCTTTTATGCCCCCAAATAAAAAACATCTCTATCGCGGTGTGGCTTTGCCGTCGTTAGCAAGTGATACTCTCTCACTCATTGTCGTGATCGATACTTCAGGCTCGATCAACGAGTCACTTTTAGGGGTATTTAAATCTGAGTTTGAGTCGATCATGCAAAACTTCCCTTCAATTCGGATCGAGCTTATCATTGCCGATGCAAAAGTGCACCACCATTACACTTTTGTAGGTGCAGATGAGCTAGACTTTAAACTCACAGGCGGTGGGGGAACCGACTACCGCGTTGTGTTTGACTATGTGGAGCAAAACTTGCCGATGAGTACGATGATGTTATACTTTACAGATGGGGAGGGGATATTTCCTCGCATACCACCTGCGTATGAAGTGTTGTGGGCATTATCGAGTTTGCGAGCTAGAATACCTTTTGGAAGAAAATTACTCATTTTATAAACGGAATTGAAAATGGAAGAACAATTTAACTTAAGTTATAAAGAGGAAGTGGAAGAGTTAAAAGATGAGGAGGATTTTGAGGCTTTGGGTGATCAGAAGTATATAAATCACGATGATTTTGAAGCAAGACTCTACTGGGCTTTTTGCCGTCCATCAGGCTCACATGCCGATCAGATCAAAGACAAACATCCCCTTGTCTCGATCATGGCGTTTAATCACTCCCGCTTAGGCGCACTCGAGCGGTTTTGTCTGCTGCACAAAGATGTGATCGAAGATGAAGAGCTGCGTAAAAAGATCCGTAATCGTGCGAGAATGCTCTTTCGCGATCTTGTCGACAACGATTTTAATGAACTTAACAAAGTGCTTGAGATGGTGCCAATCTATATAGATGTTGCAGTCGATCAGCTTATAAACGGGCGAAAATGGAACGACATTGTCGCAAACGAATATGAAGCGACACTCTTTTTAGAAAAAGCGAAAGATTTTATAGATGATCAGTTTATGGAAGCTTTCTATGAAAAGTTGCAAAAGTTTGAAGAGTTTGACACTTCGGAAGTAAAAGAATTTTTAGAAAAACTAGTCCCTCAAAAAGAGCATCTCTCACCCGTAGTGCTAGAGTTTTACTACGATCAGGCAATGGAGTGGCTTGATGAGAGTGATCTGCATATCTTACAAAAAAAGACACTTGAAAAGTTAGCCAAAAAATTAATCTAATATTAGTATATAATACTAGTTAGTAATATTTATAAGAAATTAGTACTAATTAGTAGTATAATTTTTCAAAGGCTAAGTTATGAAATTAAAAGTTAAATCGTATGGAGAACATCAAGATAAGGTTCTAAGAACTGTATTTCAGTTACATCGTACACAAAACAAACTCGCTTCTTCTGAGGCAAAGTACTTTTTAGAACATGGTCTTACGTATAATCAGTTTAAAGTTTTAGAAGTGTTGTATCATCGAGGGGATTTAAGTACAGGAGAGATCACAAGTCTTACACTTTCAACTCCAGGAAACATTACCGTAGTGGTGAAAAATCTCAAACGAGATGGCTGGATCACTTCTATAAAAAATGATAAAGATAAAAGAAGTACATATTTGTCTTTAACTCAAAAAGGAAGAGATATTATAGAAGGTATTTTTCCTGATCATATTAAAAATCTCGAAAATCATATGGGTATTTTAGATGACGATGAGTTAGATACTCTGTGTAAACTTCTTAGAAAAGTTCAAAAAGGATAAATGATGAAAAAGTTAATAGTAGCTTTTATAGCAATGATGTTAGGTGGTAGTTTTTTAGTAGGTGAAACATTTAAAGTTGATCCAGTACATACAAATGTAGACTTTAAAGTAAAACATATGATGATCTCTCACGTGCGTGGGAAATTTGAAAAATTTAACGGTGTCTTTGAAGTAGATGGGAACAAACTTCTCTCTTTAAAAGGTGAGATCGAAGCTGCATCTTTAAATACAGACAAAAAAGAGAGAGATCAGCATCTACGATCAGCTGACTTTTTCGATGTTGCGAAGTATCCAAAGATCACTTTTGTATTGGATAAAGTTGAAGATGATAAAGCGTATGGAAAACTCACTATAAAAGATGTGACAAAAGATGTTGTACTTGATTATGAGTTTGGCGGGGTTATGAAAGATCCGTGGGGACAAACAAGAGCAGGTCTCATGTTAGAAGGGAAAATCAATAGAAAAGATTTTGGTCTAAAATGGAATAAAGTACTTGAAACTGGTGGTGTACTAGTTGGCGATACTGTTAAAATGGAAGTCTCTATTGAGGGTATATTGGAGAAATAATGTTACGAAAAATAGCAAAAGAACAACTGTTCTTCTCAGATAAAGGGTGGCTGCAAAGTAGATTTCACTTCTCCTTTGCAGAGTATATCAACCATGATAACGTAAACTTTGGAGTTTTACGTGTGATCAACGATGATGTGATAGTTCCACAAAGCGGGTTTGACATGCACCCGCACCGCGATATGGAGATCGTTACATATGTTATTGATGGAGAGTTGACACATAAAGACTCTATGGGAAATGAAGAAACACTTGGGCGTGGTGAAGTGCAGTATATGAGTGCGGGAAGCGGAGTTTTTCACTCTGAGTACAATAACCATCCAACAAAAGAGGTAACACTTTTACAAATCTGGATCTTACCACCGCAAAAAAATTTACCTATTTTATACGGTTCACACAGATACACCGAACAGGAGAGAAAAGATACACTCTTACATATTGTCTCTTCTGAGAGTGGTGATGCAAAAATAAAACTGCATCAAGATGTAAATTTTTATGTGAGTGAGCTCTCTGAAGGTAACACACTTTCGTACAATGTAGGGCAAAATCGACAAGTATATTTTGTTGTCATAGAAGGGGAACTAACACTCAATACCCTAACTTTGAATGCTCACGATGCATGTGAGTGCGTCGATGAAACAGCTTTAGAGATAAAAGCCACTACAACCGATGCACACTTTTTATTTATAGAGATGGCAAAAGGGTAGGCACACTTTATGTATACATTTTTCAAAAATTAGTATATAAAGAGTAAAAATGAACGAATGTTTACATAGTATATGTGAAACTTTTGAAGAGACAAAAGATTTTTTAAAAGAGAGAACGCCGCAAAAAGAGAAAGTGATCACTACCCTGTTTTTTGATTTTTTAGAGTGTTTTTCTTCACTCAAAGAGGAAAAGTTAGATTTTCCAAAAGAGTTTCAGCACGATGTGAAAACATATTTGAAAGGGAACTTAGCACTGTTGAAAAAGTTTGAAGACGTAGAGATTAGGTATCTAATGCTCAGTGACTTTTACGATTTTTGCAGACTTACAAAACGTTATATAAAAGAGAAGTAAATTATGCCTTTATACCACCAGCAAACAAAACATTCTTATATGAGTGTTCGTAAAAATGCAAACTTTTTAGATTGGCGCTCTCAGCCGACAAACTCTAAAAGCTACCCACATTTTTACCAGCGTTTTGAGATTTCAGAGTTCGCAGAACTGCAAGATCTCAACCTA
>JARRNV010000104.1:0-5236 GCA_037384685.1 Sulfurimonas sp. | reverse complement strand
TGAAGAGTTATGGCTTGAAGCTATGCATAATGCCCAAGAATTACCGCTTACTCACCTGCATGCTTTTACCTATTCAAAGCGTGATGGTACACCATCGGCAACTATGAAGCCAGAGGTTAACGGTAAAATAGCCAAAGAGAGACTTCACGAGATAGAGTCTTTAGTGAAGCAAAAAAATTATGACTTTAGAAAAAGTTTTCATGGTGGACTTGAAGTTTTGGTTGAGTCTTTTAAAGATGGACATTATCATGGGCTTGATCAACATTTCAACAAGATCGTAATAGATTCAGATGAAGATCTGATCGGAAATTGGATAAATGTCGATAACTATGAAGTCAAAGAGGAGTTTAACTATGCTAGAGTCTAAGAAAAACCGTATAGCACTGATTGTTTCTGCATTGATCATCGTGATCTTAGTACTATTTGCTATTCTTCGCGACAATGCCGATGCAATTACTCTTTCACAAGCTACCGAGTTATTGCAGCATAAAGATGTAAAAAAAGTTGTTGCAACTACAGAGTATGTATATTTACGTACAAGTAACGGTAATTATAAAATAGCATCTTCACAGGTAACACCTAAAATGTTTACAGACTACAAGGTTGAAATAGGCAATGAATCAAATCTTATTGTATATATCCTTTTTGGGGTTCTGTTTTTAGGAGTTGGAACAATTATTCTTAGGTTTTTGCAAAAACGCGACGGCTTTCAAATTACAAAAAACGGTATAAGCAGAGATATTTCAGCTAAGCCGGAGGCTTCAGCTCCAATTGAAGCTATTCGATCAGATGTAAGTTTTGATGATATTGGCGGTATTAGCGACGTTAAGATTGAGCTTGAAGAGATCATAGACTTTATGAAAAATCCAAAACGCTACAAAAGCTTTGGTGCACGTTTACCTCGTGGTGTTTTACTTGTAGGTCCTCCAGGGGTGGGTAAAACTATGATCGCAAAAGCAGTTGCAAATGCAGCCGGTGTACCGTTTTATTATCAAAGTGGTGCTTCATTTGTACAGATCTATGTAGGTATGGGTGCAAAACGTGTCCATGAACTCTTCGCTGCTGCAAAGAAAAATGCTCCAAGTATCATTTTTATAGATGAGATCGATGCTGTAGGAAAAAAGCGAGATGGTCAGAGAAATGATGAGCGTGAGGCTACACTTAATCAACTTCTAACAGAGATGGATGGGTTTGAGGCATCAAGTTCTGTAATCGTTGTAGCTGCAACCAATAATATCGGTGTACTTGATCCTGCATTGCTTCGTGCCGGACGTTTTGATCGAAGAGTGTTTGTTGAACTTCCGACTAAGCGCGAACGTGTTTCAATTTTAGAAAAGTATTTGGCAAAAGTTCCACATCAAGTTGATACAATACAAGTTGCAGATATGACTGTAGGGTTTAACGGAGCAGCACTTGCAGCACTTGTAAATGAAGCAGCACTTCTCGCACTTCGTCAAAATGAGTTCCAAGTTACAATTGAGCATTTTTACCAAGTAAAAGACAAAGTAATGTTCGGGAAGAAAAAATTGCAAATGCTCAATGATAAACAAAAGTCTTACCTTGTAACATACCAAGCCGGAAAAGCATTTATAGCAACTTATTTTGATTTGCCGTTTGAGAAATTAATGCTTTCAAATGAAAAACTTTTGCCTGTGAGTAATGAAGCTTTCTTGCAACAAGATCTTGAAGCACAAGTAAAGATGCATTTAGCGGGTATAGTAACGTGTGATTTGAAGTATCAGCAACACTCAAGCAGTGCAAAACAGGATCTTGATGAAGCCAAAGAGATAGCCAAAAAGATGTGCGATGAATATGGTATGAGTTCTTCAATTATGGGCAATGAAAATGAGCAGCAAAAAGTTTTAGAAAAACTGTATGAAGATTCTAAAACACTTTTAGAGCTTCGTATGGATATAGTTGAAAAGATAGAAGCTATCTTATACGAAAGAGAAAGTATTACGAAAAATGAGATCAAAAAGTTATTGAACTAATGCAGTTTTTTAGTGGGTTTTCTTTAAAAAATGAGGAGTATCTTTTTACTCCATATATCAAACATAGTGATTTTACTGTTTGCGGTTTTAGTTACGGTGCTATAAAAGCGACAAAGTATGTAGAGAACTCTTTAGAACAAAGAAAACGTGTAGATACCCTACAACTTTTTTCACCCGCTTTTTTTCAGACAAAAGATCAAAAATTTAAACGTTTGCAATTAATGTCATACAAAAAAGACAAAGAGGTATATTTAGAGAATTTTATAAACTCCTGTTTTGAGCCTTATGAGAGAAAAATAGTAGAGTTTAACACTATTGATACTATTGATGATCTTAAAATATTATTAGAATATGAATGGGATCTAGAGCCATTACAAAAAATTATAGATGCCGGTGTTATAATAGAGGTTTATTTAGGATTTGAAGATAAAATAATTGATGCAGAGGGTGCCTATACTTTCTTTAAGCAGGTGGCTAATGTTACTGTTATAAAAAAAGCGAATCACTTTTTGCAATTAAGTTAGGTGGTGTTAAACTATTGGCAATTTTTAAAGCTAAAATTCCGAGGACAAATCCTCCCTGCGGTCTGAGCCTCTGCATTTTAGCTCTAAAAATTTCATATAAGTTTATCAGAGGGGAAGAGTGTGAGTGAAATAAAAATAGGTGTAATAACAGCAAGTGATAGAGCAAGTAAAGGTATTTATGAAGATATAAGTGGTGTAGCTATTCAAGATACTATGAAAGATTATTTAAAAAGTGAATTTGAGATTGTTTATAGATGTATACCTGATGAACAAGAGCGAATTGAAGAAACGATGATAGAGTTATGTGATGAGGCAGGGTGTTGTTTAGTTGTAACTACAGGTGGAACTGGACCTGCACTTCGTGATGTTACCCCTGAAGCTACGGAGTATGTATGTGAAAAAATGATGCCGGGCTTTGGTGAATTGATGCGTCAAGTAAGTTTACAGTATGTACCGACTGCTATTTTATCTCGTCAAACAGCAGGAATTAGAGGCAAATCGCTTATTATTAATCTTCCAGGAAAACCAAAATCGATTCGTGAGTGTTTAGATGCGGTTTTTCCAGCTGTTCCTTATTGTATTGATCTAATTGAAGGTCCCTATATTGAAACAAATGAAGATGTGATCAAAGCATTCAGACCAAAGGCAAAATAAATATGATCCTTGCAAAATCAAAATATGCACAAGAAGCTTTGCATGTAGTTACTGAATTGCAAACTTATTTTGCTGCTCAACTAAGTGATGTAAGTAAAGAATATGGAAAAAATAAACCTTTTGAAAAAGTAGAATGGCTTCGTGATAATGGAATACACGGGGGTGGAAGCCGTTATGAATCGCGTGATGAAACTATTTTTAATCGCGGTTCCGTAAATGTTTCTCAAGTACATTACGATGATGATGAAACAAAAAAATTAAGTTCTGCAACTGCTATATCTACAATTATTCATCCCCAAAATCCTAGAGTACCTTCGATGCATATGCACATCTCTTTAACAGAGATGCGTGATGGTAAGATGTACTGGAGAATGATGGCGGACCTTAATCCTTCGATCGTTAATGAAGATGATAAACAAGCTTTTGAAGAGATGTTATATAAAGCAAGTGGACCATTTTATAATGAGGGGAGTGCGCAAGGGGATCGTTACTTTTATATCCCTTTATTAGATAGAACTCGGGGAGTAAGTCATTTTTACTTGGAGAACTTTACGAGTGGCGATTTTGTAATAGACCGAACATTCTCCCTTAGTTTTGGCAAGGCAGTTATAGATCAATATATTGCAATAATCTCATCTGCGATCCAAAACAATCCGAAAATTAATGAAGCAGATAAAAAAGAACAATTAGCTTACCATACAATATACCTTTTTCAGGTTTTAACACTCGATCGCGGTACTACATCGGGACTTTTGGTACACGACCAAAATGATGTAGGGATCATGGGGTCAATTCCGGCAAATATTGATGTAGAACTTCTAAAAAGTTGGATCGATCTTATGCCTAAACCACAAGATAATCTTCTTGAAAAGCGCACCCTAAAGCACTTGATATGCAGGCTTCTGGAAATATAACTCCAGCAACTGTTGCAAATCACGGCTCAAACTAGCGTAAAAACTTTGCAACTCTAGGATTGCGTTTGATCGCCTCTTGTTTCGCTTCTTCTGTTGCATTGATAATATTTTTTACAACAAACGGATTTACCTTTACCGCTTCTAGCTGTACTTTGTCTGAAGGGTAAGGGATAAATTGGATAATTTGAGGATTATGTTTTACAGCCGCTATTTGTGCTTCTTCATCAAATGTGTTTATGAGTTTCGTTAATGCTATATTAAAACTGCCGTCTTTCATAATTTTATCAACTGCAAGAACTTGGATCTCTTTAGTTGGATTTTTGATCTCCTCAATAGCTCTAGGGGAGCTCTCTAGTGCTGCTTTTTGTACGTTGTAAGAAGGAGATTCAATAAATTGCACTTTCCACCAGTACTCTGTAACTGCTTTAATCTGTTCATCCTCACTCAGTGCGGAGTAGTATTTTGTTTTTTGTTTGATCTGTTCTGAATAAGAAAGATTTTTTTGCTGAGTACATCCGGTGCTAAGCAATGTTAGAAGCAAAGCAATAGCCAAAGAATTTATTAAAGGTGCCATAGATAGCTCTCCTCTTCCTGCCAGCCATCAATCTCATCTATAATTTGACCACTAGAAGGATCAATAATATAGGTAACCGGTTCAAATGGTCTTGATAATTTTTTTGGATAGTTTTTATTTGTATCTTTATTTATAATGAGCTTGATATATTTTTTGTTGATATATTCCCGTATCTCTTTTTTTGTAAGTATTGTATCTACTAGACGATGACAATAAGGACAGCCATCACTGACTAAAACTATAAGCAGATCTTTATGCTCTTTTTTAGCTATATTTATAGCTTTATTGTAATCTGTTTCATAGCCCATATATTTTGCAAAGAGGTTATAGTCATCCCAATAATTGGCATATAAAGAGATCGTTAGCAACGGCAATAATAATAGTTTCTTATATAAGTTCATAGTAGAATTGTATCCTATTTATCCGTTTAATCCAAAAACATTAGAAAGTGTATTGATGTAGTTAAAATAACCTACAATTGCAACTGCTTCAAGGATCTCGTTTTTGTTCCAGCCCATTTGTATCAATTGAACGATCTCCTCTTGTGTAGTTTTGTAGTTCTCTTTTTTTGATGCTTTA
>JARRNV010000103.1:0-4161 GCA_037384685.1 Sulfurimonas sp. | reverse complement strand
GTACTGTTATCGTTTACTATATCGCTTCTGCTTTAACTGGCGGTGGTAGAGTTGATGAAGATACTGAACAACTTGGTCTTGATGAAGCTGTTCATGGGGAAAAAGTTCTTAACGTATAAGAACTTTTCCTATTGTAAAAGAGAGAAACACAGATGAAAAAAATAGAAGCAATTATAAAACCGTACAAATTAGATGAAACAAAAGATGCTCTAGCAGAGATAGGAATTGATGGTATGACTGTATCAGAGATTCAAGGTTACGGTCGTGAAAAAGGGCACACGGAACTTTACCGTGGTTCTGAATATGAAACAGATTTTGTACCTCATACTCTTATAGAGATTGTTGTAAATGATGATTTCGTTGAACAAGTTTCAAAAGTTGTTCAAGAAGTAAACAATACAGGCAAAATTGGTGATGGTAAAATCTTTATCAGCACTGTTGTAAACACTGTTAGAATTCGTACAGGCGAATCTGGCTCAGAGGCTGTTTAGTCCCCTTATATTCCTACTTTTGTGGGAATATCCCCTTTAATAAAAATCATTTCAAAATCATTTGGAATACTATTTGAATATCTTTGAAAAGAGGATACTATCATGAACAAACCATTACAAACAAACCCAATAAAACTTTCGCAACCTATGGGAGCGCTATTATGTTTTTTAGGTATAAAAAACTGTATGCCACTAATGCACGGTGCACAAGGGTGTGCCTCATTTTCTAAGGTGTTTTTTACAAGACATTTTAGTGATCCTATAGCTATACAAACTACTGCTGTAAATGATATTACCGCAGTAATTGATGGTGGGGAATATTCGATCTCCGAAGCGATAAAAAACATTACAAAAAAAGTAACACCTGATCTCGTAGGTCTCTTTACAACCGGTATGACAGAGACAAAAGGGGATGACATAAAAGGTGCTGCAAAACTTTTAGAGGATGTACAACTTATGTGTTATGTGCATACTCCCGATTTTGAGGGTGGTTTAGAGAGTGGTTTTGCAAAATCTGTTGAAGCAATTGTCGATCAATTAGTTGAAGAAAAAGAGAGTCTCGATACAAATAAAGCGGTACTCATTCCAAATGTAAATTTGACACCGATCGAGATCGAGAAGATTAAAGAGGAGATTGCAAAGTTTGGTTTTGAAGTGTATGCACTTCCTGATCTAAGTGACTCGTTAGATGGACATTTAGGACTAAAACAGGGTGCACTTAGCAGTGGTGGAATTAGTGTAGAAGATATAAAAAAATTAGGTGATGCTAGTTTAGTTGTCTCAGTTGGTGCTTCTGTCAAAAAAGCAGGGACACTTTTAAAAGAGAAAAATGAAAAAATGACTCACTTGCATTTTGATACTGTAAGCGGGTTACTTCCAACTGATGCTTTTTACAAAGCGCTTATGGAGTTTAAAGAGATCTCAAAACCAAATCCAAGTGTAGTACGTTGGAGAAAAAGATTACAAGATGCACTTTTAGATACCCATTTTGCAATCGGTGGTACAAAAGTGGTAATAGCTCTTGAGGCTGATCAAACACTCAGCGTTGCTACTACAATTTTAGAAGCAGGAGCAGACATAAAAGCGATAGTTGTTCCAACAAAAACAGCTCTTTTAGATCATTTAGAATGTGAAGTGATAGTGGGTGATTTTGAAGATGTTGAAGAGAAGTTGGAAGATGCAGACCTGCTTATTACAAACTTTCATGGAGAAAGAATAGCCCATAAGCATCATAAAGCCCTCCTTTTACGTGGTTTTCCAAACTACGAAACAGTTGGAAACCAACTTATAAATGACACATTATACGAGGGAAGTTGTTACATTCTTTTTAGTATAGCTAACATTATTAATTCATATAAACATAGTTAAAAAAAGCCAAAAAAATCCCTAAGGAATAGTTTCTGTATATATAGTAGTACAGATAATAGAAAAACGGAGATTTAATATGGCTTCAACAATTAAAGTAACATCAAGCGATGGTGCAGTCGGTACTATAAGAGTTGCATTTGCAACAAACGATAATGAAAATATCGATGCACACTTCGGTAGTGCAAAACAGTTTAATGTTTACGACATCTCAAGCGATGGTTTCGACATTACTACAATAATAAAAATCGATGATAAAGATACAGACAAAACTGTAGCGTTATTAGAAGGTTGTGACATTGTTTACTTTGTGAATATCGGTCCAACTGCAGCTGCAAAAATCATCAATTCAGGAATTTTTCCAATTAAATACAAAGAGGTTGTTGGAATTGATGAAGAGTTGAAAAAACTTGTAGCCATGTTAAATACAAATCCACCCCCATTTATTAAAAAAATAATTGAAAAAAAGGCAGCTTAGATGGAAAATATATTTATTAATACTTTAATAGGACAGGTGCGTGCGCTTGATCAATTCGGAACATGGTCTAACCGTGAAGATGAAGATATTTTAAAAGAGAAATATGTAAAAAGTAAAGAGGAATTAAAAAACATTCCTGTTATCGCAGATATTGATGAAATGCAGATTCAAGATATCCGTTTAATTTACCAATCTGTTGCTTTAGCATTTGAAAAAGAGACAGGAATCATGTGTTCAGTGGTTATGGAGATGAGTCATGAAGGTTTTGGTCGTGCTGTAGTTATTGCAGACAAAATAGTGATTGTTAACAAGTTTTTCAAAGATGCACACCGTTTCTCTTTCCGTACATACGAGAAGTTATGTGAAGAGGGTGAAAAAATGGTGCAAGATGCTATAAAAATATACAACGAATACAATAAATAGGAGAAAATAAATGGCAAAATATGGAATATTTGTAGGTACTGCCGGTGGCACAAGTATGAAGGTAGCAGATGCTTTAGCAGAAGCATTTGAGATTGAAGAAGATGATATTATCAACATGGAAGAAGACTTCGATGATGTTGAGGAACAGCTTCTTGAGTATGACGTACTTTTTTTAGGTAGTTCTACATGGGGGCAAGGTGACTTACACTTCTCATGGGTTGATCCAATTTTAGAAATAGAAGACGAAGAGATCGATTTTAGTGGGAAAACAGTTGCTTTTTTTGGTGCAGGAGACTGTAAAAAACATGGTGAACATTTTTGTTCAGCGCTAGGAAAACTTCACAACACATTTACAAGTGCAGGTGCAAAAGCTGTTGGTTCAATATCTAAAGATGATTACGATTATGAATTTTCACTTGCAGAAATAGATGGAAAATTTTGTGGTCTAGGTATTGATGAGCACAATGAAAGTGATAAAACTGAGCAAAGGATAGAAGAATGGGTTCGCTTATTAAAATCAGAACTAGGAGAATAAGATGTATCTGGTTACAGCGGTAATTAACAAAGCAAATTTAAAAAATGTTCTAGAAGACCTTTTTGCAAAACATTTTGAAGGTATCACAATAAGTGATGTTATAGGAAAAGGCTCTTTTGGATTAAAAGAAGCTGATAACGGAGTAGCTGATCTAGTAGACAAAGTAAAACTAGAGATGGTTGTTTCAACAGAGGCAAATAGAGATCGTGCAATGGAGTGTGTACGTAGCAATGCACACGATTTAGGTCGCGGTGCAGGAAAAATGTGGTGGATTGAAGTTGGCGGTGTTGAACGCATTAGAACCGGTGAAAGAGACAGAGATGCTTTAACAACGCAAATAGACAAAAAGATCGGTAATGTTACAGAGATAATTACAACACATATAGATACCCCATGTAGCTAAAGGAACAGATTATGAATACTATAGAGAAGTCATTGGATGAGTTCTACGAACTAACTGATGCGGAAGATTATTTTGATTTTTTCGATTTAGAATATGATGCAAAACTTGTAAACGTAAAGCGTTTTCACATTTTAAAAGAGTATGGAACTTTGATCAAAACAGGGATGCAAAACCTGAGTGGTCAAGATGAACGTCTCTTGGACTTTTTGAAGTACTCACTTCTAAAAGTTTACGGTGAATTTGCTAACGGTTACGCTCCGAGTGCAGCAGATGTTTGGGATATGTTTAAAGACGGAAAACTAAGTGGTTGTATGAGTTGTACACCACAACCAGGAAATAGTTGTGGCTGCTAATCATACTTTCGATCCAAATGTAAAGCTGTACGACAGTGTAACTGCTGACAGATCAGGTCGTGATGCTGAAGAACCAAAGTTTTTAGTTGGACAAAAAGTTCGACTAGTAGAAG
>JARRNV010000102.1:0-4163 GCA_037384685.1 Sulfurimonas sp. | reverse complement strand
GATGCATCTTTTCAAGTACATCAGCCCAGACACCTGTTTCCAATTGAAATTTCAAACCACTCTTTTTTTCAATTAAGCGAATATAATCTTCAGAAATTCCAAGATGTCTATTTTGGTTATCTACAAAATCAAATGGTGGCCAGTTATAATCACTTCCTAGTGTTATACTTGGATGAGTTTTTATGTACTCTTTTTCTTCAGGTGTAAAAGTTATATCAGCGAGTAAAAAATTTTGAGTAAAAACAAGTACGATCCATGCAACAATAAATATCCGCATTAATTCTCTTCTAAGATTTTTTTAAAACTCTCTAAATTATTTTCAAACAATTCCACTAGTATAGGATCAAACTGCTTTGCTTTTCTCTCTATAATATAGTTTGCAGCTTCTTCAAAAGACCAAGAATCTTTATATATCCTTTTGTGTGTCAAAGCATCTAGGACATCTGCAACTGCTACAATTCTTCCATAAATATGAATTTCATTAGCTTTTAAACCTTCAGGATATCCACTCCCATCCCATTTTTCATGATGCTGCAATGCTATAATATCTCCCGCTTTCATAAGTCTGCGTTTAGAGTTTTTTAATATTTTATGTGCATTGGTGGTATGTTGTTTCATTATTTGAAACTCTTCTTCAGTATACTTACCAGATTTATGTAAAATTTCTTGAGGAATAGTAATCTTTCCAATATCATGCAGAGGTGCAGCAAAAAAGATCTCATCAATTTCATCTTGACTTAAAGTATTATGTAGTGTTGCTAAAAGTTTTGATATCTCTGCGACACGCTTAATATGCTTACCAGTTTCATCTGATGTTGATTCCATAAGCTCAGTAAGTAAATAGATAATCTCTTTCTGCGTCTCTTCAAGTTCTGTAAGATAACGATGTTTTGTTTGAATTATTTTCATATTGAGATCAAGGTTATTTTGTTTTAAAAGAGATTTTGCATAATAAAGCTCTAAATGAGTAGAAACTCTCGCAAGCAATTCTTCTGAATAAAAAGGTTTGGTAATATAATCGACAGCTCCAAGACTGAAACCTTTCGAAATAGAATCGATATCAGCTTTTGCAGTAAGAAAAATAACAGGAATATCTGCAGTTTTTGGATTTTCTTTAAGTATCTTACATACCTCAAATCCGTTCATTTCAGGCATCATTATATCAAGGAGTATAAGGTCAAAGCTTTTAATCTTTAAAATTTTTAAAGCCTCTTTTCCACTTAATGCAAAAGAAAAATTATAGTTATTCTCTTTCAAAAGGTTCATAGCCACCTTAATATTATCACTAATATCATCCACTATGAGAATATTATAGGTAAAATCCACGTGTTATCCCCCTTTAATTAGAATTCATATAAAAACATTATAGCACACATTTCGTTCCTTAAACTTTCATCTCACCTGCTAATCTTTGATACACATCCGATTTTTCAAGTAACTCTTTATGTGTACCTGTAGCTACGATTTTACCTTTTTGCATAACAACTATTTTATCTGCATGCTCAATTGTAGAGAGTCTGTGGGCAATTGTAATGGTAATCTTATCTTTCGTATATTCATTAAGTGCTGCTTGAATACGTTTTTCCGTTTCATTATCAAGTGCTGATGTTGCTTCGTCAAAAAGAAGTAGTGAAGAGTGTTTATAAATAGCACGTGCTATTGCTATACGTTGACGCTGACCACCGGAAAGGTTTGTTCCAGCCTCACTCATCATAGTATGAATACCCTCTTCTAACTCATCCACAAAACTTAAAGCATCCGCTAATCTTAATGCCTCCATCACTTTTGCTTCATCAATATTCTCTTCACCATAAGCAACATTTGCAGCTAAAGTATCTTGAAAAATATAAATACGCTGTGTCACAAAAGAGATATGATGTTTTAAAGAATTAATCTCATAATTTTTAATATCTTCACCATTTATCTTTACTATACCACTATTTGGGTCATAAAAACGGAGTAACATATAGATAAAAGTAGATTTGCCACCTCCACTGTCTCCTACTAGTGCTATATTTTCACCCTCTTTTATCACAATATTTACATCATTTAATGCGTATAGACCTTCGTATAATAATGATACATCTTTAAACTCTATCGTATGAATATCTTGTTGTAAAATTTTTGTACCATTTTTTATATGAGACTCTTGATCTAATACTTCAAAAACCCTTTCACTTGCAGCAAGTGCATCTTGAATTTTAGAATATGTCCCGCCAAGTTTTCTAATAGGCTCAAAAACAAGTATGATTGCGGTAATAAATGCTGTAAATTCACCCACTGTCATATTGCCATCATATACCTCACGTCCACCAACATAAATAACTGTAGCAAGCCCACAAACTCCAACTATTTCTAAAATAGGCGACACTATTGCACTTACATAAACTGCTTTCATATTAATCTTGAAAAACTGCCAATTTTGCTCAGCAAAACGACCTAACTCAAATTTTTCTGTAGCATTTGCTTTTATCACCTCTGAATTGTTAAATACCTCTGTTAAACGAGAAACAACATCTGCATTTTTAGCTTGTGATCTATGAGAGTATTTCTTCAGTTTTTTGGCAATCGACATGATTGGCAAAATAACAACAGGTACAACAACAAGTGCATAAAATGCAAGTAATGAGTTTAGCCATATCACATACCCAACAAGTGCTATTACTGCTAAAAAATCACGGAACATATCAGGCATCATATTTGAGACAAAAAACTGTAAACGAGCTATATCATTTGTCACTCTGGATATTAATTCACCGCTTCTATTTTGATATAAATATGCCATATCCATAGAGATCATTTTGTTTAAAAGTATCTCACGAAAACGGGTAATAATACTTTGACCGATATATTCCATAAAAACAGTTTGAAGATATTTTCCTATCGCTTTTGTAAGATAAATACCAATTAGACCAAGTGGAATAAGATAAAGCATCTCCTCTTTTTTGTCGATAAACATATCATCCATTAAGGGTTTCATGATATGTGCATTTCCTGCTGTAGCAGCAACGATAAGTAAGCCTGCAAAAACCACCATAATATAATGAAATTTATACTCTTTTATATAAGGCCAAAATCTTTTAATTATCTCTTTCAAATATTCTCTCCGTTAATTTTCACCATTATTCTACACTACCACAACTTCCATTACCATAAATTATGCTACAATTCCACCATCAGGAGAGCCAAAAAACAATGAAAATACCGCTGCATTTAAAAATCAGAAGAAATTTCAATTCACTATTTAATTCTTTACTAGCAAAAATTTTTCCACCTAAAGCACAAACAGAATTGCTCGAAATAAATAAGATAAAAACCATAGCACTTATAAGACCAAATTACCGTATAGGAAATATTATTTTTTTAACACCTTTGATCAATGAGATTGCAGAACAAAATCCAAATATCGAAATAGATCTTTTTATTGGAAGTCAAAGTGTAGGCAAAGTTGTTCAGCCAATGCCAAATATAGGAAAAATTATTGATATTTCCAGAAAATTACTTGTACATCCTCTCAACCTTTTTAGATTTATAAAAGCCGGCAGATCAAAACAATATGATCTATGCATCAATATCTCTTCACGCTCTTTAAGTTCTCAAATAGTTAATTTATTTATTAACTCAAAATACACACTCAGTTTTGAAGACGAAAAAAGCTGGGTACCAATCACACATAAAGTTCCTCATAGATGGTTCTTTGAACATGCAAGTCTACAACCACTAGAGATATTAGATGGTTTTGGGATTTTTGAGTATAAGCACCCCTTGGAACTTGATATAAAACTCACTCCTCAAGAGATTGAACAAGGAGAAGAAGAATTCAAACAACTTCTGCACGACAACAATATCACAGTTTCAAAAAAAGTTATAGCAATCTTTAGAAATGCAAGATTTGATAAGAAAATAGAAGATGAGTGGTGGGAAGGGCTTATTAGTGAACTCAATCAACATTTTAATGATCTACTAATTGTAGATATATTATCACCTGATGTTCCACAAAAACTCGATAACAATGTACTTGAGTACTCAAACAAAAACCTTAGAGAACTGGGTGCATTTTTCAGAGCATGTGATGCCTATATCAGTGCAGACACAGGACCTTTGCACTTAGCAGCAGCTTCAAAAGCAACCTCTATAGGTCTGTTCAATCATACAATTATTGC
>JARRNV010000101.1:0-4175 GCA_037384685.1 Sulfurimonas sp. | reverse complement strand
CCTTTTGACTCCAATTGTAGCTTTTGCACTTGAGATCTCGATCGATAGTGCAAAAGACAACTTCATCAAATATTCCACACTCCATTTAAACGATAAAGATAAATTTACCTGTAAAGAGATCAAAAACGAATTTTTTGAAGTAAAAGAGATTATATGTGCATTTTCAAAAAGATCATCAAAAGATGTTAGAGAACTTGAAGATGAATTTTTTAAAGTGAACACATTTATAAAAAAAGACACTTTTTTCCTCTCTGTAAAACCTAAGCAAAAAATGAAGCTCTATGCTAATATTTTTGATCTCAGCAAAGATGACGTGCTTTTTAATCCCGATGTAACTTTGGCTAACTCTTGGTTTATCTTGGGCTATAAAGATAAATTACCACTTATTAAACCTGAAGAATCCTCTACTATAGCTGTAAACTTTCCTTTTTATATGGAAAAAGATAAATTACCGTATGTTGGTAGTTTAGATATAAAAGGGAATCCTGTAAAGATCAAAAAAGTTGAAGATGTTTCTGAGTATATTAAAGTAAAAAAATATTTTGAACAAGAGGATTATGAACGGTGTTTGGATGTTACAAACGATATTTTAAAAAGGTATCCAAACACACTTTTTAAAGCTGAACTGCTTTACTATAAGATCAAAATATATGCAAAATTAAAAGATTATGACAACGTTATAGATAATGCAAAAATATTTTTACGGGAATATTCGGCAGATGAAAATGTTGCTGAAGTGCTTTCACTCATTGCTCATGCGTATGCAAAAATAGGTATGAGCTCAGACTCTGATTACTTTTTTGACAGACTTTTTAGTGAACATGCAGGAAGTAAGTATGCACAGCAAGGTTTTGTATATAAAGGAGAAGCTTTAGAAGAGGGTGGAGGAGTATCCGAAGCTGAAAAGTTTTATACAAGAGCATTGTATGAGACAAAAGATGTAGATGTCGCAGTAGATGCAGCGTATCATCTAGCAAACACATCTTTTCAAAAGTCACCTAAAAAAGCGAGTGTGTATTTAGAAAAAATCATTGCTGTAAAACCAAGTTTTTTCAAAAAAAGACTGGGTGAGTCGATGGAGATGATGCAAAATTATGCTGATGCAAGCCAAGAACAAACTGCAGCAGATATAGCTACAACTCTATTGAACGATATTAATCCTACATATGATGAATACGAAGAGATTTTGGCAAAAAGAGGACTCTATTTAGCAAATACAAAAAATAAAAAAGAGGCACTTGCCGCACTCAATAGTTATATGAAAAAATTTCCGGATGGAGATTTTTATAGAGAGGTTGAGTTGGTTAAAGATCAACTCTTCTTTGATGTAGATGATATGAATGCTACCGCAAGACTTGCTGAATTTAACAAGCTAATGGAAGAGTATGTTGACGATACTATAGGAAGAAAGGCTCTGTATGAAAAAGCTAAACTCCTTAATACATTAGAGCGATACAGTGATGTACTTGCATTAAAAGATCAGCTCTTAGCACTTAACGATGTGGATTATCCTGAAGTAAATCAGATTATTCAAACAGCAGCTATTGGGGCTATGAAAGATTCACTAAAGAAGAAAAACTGTGAAGATGTACTCATAATATCTAGCGATTACAACGTAACGTTATCTAGTGAATGGGATGATGAAGTATATATATGTGCTATGAAGGGTGGTGATTACCAATTAGCAAAACAAATGACTACAAAAAATATAGATACGAAAAATGTGCAAGAAAAAGAGAAATGGCTTTATAGATTTATAAAAGTTGATTTTGCGATTGGAAACTATCAAGATGTGATTCAGGCCGCAAAAGATCTTGTTGCATTACTTGAACTTGATAAAAATGAAAAATATAAAGATGTATATCGAATCCTTTTTGATACATATAACAGACTTGAAAAACAAGATAAGATGATTCAGGCAATTGTAAAGGTTGAAGAGGAATTTAAAGATAGCTATAAAGATATAGATCGCTATTCGAATATGGTAGCTGTAGCAATTGCAAAAAAAGATGACAATATGGCTATTAAGTATGGAAAAAAAGTATATGATATGCAGCAAAAATCATCGTCGCATGCACAAACACCATATATAGAATTTTCACTCTATCAAGCATATATGAATAAAAATGATTACGATAATGCTTTAGTTGTGATCAAGTCTTTGGATAATGTTAAAACCTTGTCCCCGTCGCAAAGAGCAAGACAAAAATATTTATTAGGTTCCGTATATGCTAAGCTTTGGAGAGATGAAGAGGCGCAAAGAGCATACGATGAAGCGATACAAGCAGATAAAAACTCTGCTTGGGCGAAGTTGGCACAAAGTGCTAAAAATATGTAAAGTTGTTTGTTAGTTTAACTCTAAACAATCAGAGATAGAATAAAGCCCCGGATTTTGTTCTATTAGCCATCCGGCCGCACGAATTGCACCTTTAGAGAAAGTGTTTCTGCTTGTTGCTGTATGATTAAGCTCAATAAACTCACCATCATTATAAAAACCAACAGTATGACGACCTACGATATCACCGCCACGAAGTGCCATCACAGCAATCTCATCGGAAGTTCTCTCACCAATATTGCCGTCACGTCCACTCACACGAACTTTATCAATATCTACACCACGACCTGCTGCTGCAGATTCACTAAGTGTCAGTGCTGTACCACTTGGAGCATCTTTTTTGTGTCTGTGGTGCATCTCTACAATTTCAATATCAAAACCATCTAAAGTTTTTGCAGCTTGATAAACAAGTTTGTTAAGCAGTGCAACTCCCAGACTCATATTTGTAGCGTATAAGACAGGCATAATCTCACTGGCTTGTTTTAAAAGGTTGAGTTGATGTGTATTTAATCCCGTTGTACCGATAACTAATGGCTTAGGTGTTTTTACAGCCTCTTCTAGTAAAGATTCACAAGCATCAGGAAGTGAAAAATCGATTACAATATCACAACCGTGTAAAAAAGATTTCATATCAGAAGTTACCAAGATAGAAGGATCAATAGCAAAATCTAATGAGTTACGGACAAAAACAGTACTTACACTCATGTTTGGTGTGGTTTTAATATCCTCAAGCAATAATTTTCCTACACGTCCACTTGCGCCAAATACACCAACTTTGATCATCTATTATCCTTTAAAACCATATTTTATTTTTGAAATATTACCATCTCTTAGTTTAAAAGTTCATCAACATAACTAATAGCAGAGAGAGCTGCAACAGCTCCATCACCTGCTGCAGAGACAACTTGTTTAGGAGCCTCTATTCGCATATCACCGGCTGCAAACAGACCCGCTACAGAAGTTTTCATGCTAAGATCAACAATAATTTGTCCTTGATCGTTAACATCGCATAAAAAAGTATCATCCTCTTGTTTGAGAACTTGGTTGTTTACATCATTTCCTACGAACGTAAAAACACCCGGAACTTCAATCTCTCTTGTTGTTCCATCTGAATTTTTAACACGTATTCCGGTGACACCTGAAGCATCACCGTATACTTCATCAGGAGTAGAGTTTGTTACTAGTTCAATATTTTCAGCATTTTGCACACGTTTTACAGTATTGGGTGCTGCACGAAATGTATCACGTCTGTGGATCAAGTATACTTTAGTACAAATTTTAGCTAAGTATAAAGCTTCTTCAAGAGCAGTATCACCGCCACCAATAACAGCTACTTCTTTGTTTTTATAGAAAAATCCGTCACATGTTGCACATGTACTTACACCCTTACCGAAAAATTCGTCTTCACCTTTAAAACCAGCACGTTTAGGCGATGAACCTGTTCCAACAATGACACTATGCGCTTGTTGAGTCGTGTTATCCCCTTTATGAATTGTAAAAACATCTCCCTCTTTTGTGATTCGAATCACTTCAACCATATCGTGTTTTAGTCCAAATTTCTGGCATTGCTCAGGCCATGAAGCCATAAGGTCCATACCTGTAATTTCACCTGTTACTCCAGGGTAGTTTTCAATCTCAGAACTTTGAGTGATCTGCCCGCCGGGCATACCTTTTTCATACATTACAACATTCTCAAGTCCGCCGCGAGTTGTATAAAGTCCTGCTGTTAGTCCTGCCGGACCACCACCTACTATAGCACAGTCTAGTATCATATAAATTCCTTTTAAAGTGTTTGAATAGTTTTTGAAATTTCTTGTAAATTATCAAGTTTGTGTATCAT
>JARRNV010000100.1:0-7970 GCA_037384685.1 Sulfurimonas sp. | reverse complement strand
AAAAAATCTATTAAAGCGATTGTTGAAGGGCTTATTTTAGGTGGCTATGAGTTTAACAGATACAAATCGGAACCTAAAAAACATACACTTAAACGTATAGATCTCAAATGTAGAGATATTAAAGCGCTTATGAAAGATTTTGAAGATGCTGTAATTGTAGCAGAAGCTACATGTTTTACTCGTGATATTGTAAATACAATTCCGGAAGATATCCATCCTGAAACTCTTGCAGAACTAGCACGTGACCTCGCAAAAGAGAATAAACTAGAGTGTACTATTTTAGGTGAAAAAGCACTCAAAAAAGAAAAATGTGGTGCAATGCTCGCAGTTGGTCGTGCATCTCGACATGAGTCACAACTCATTCATCTTACATATAAACCTAAGAAAAAAGCTAAAAAAGTGATTACACTAGTCGGTAAAGGTTTAACATACGATTCCGGTGGACTTAGTCTTAAACCGGGAACTTCTATGGTTACTATGAAGATGGACAAAGCGGGAGCTTGTGCAGTTCTTGGAATCATAAAAGCAATCAGCGAACTTAAACTTGATGTTGAAGTACACGCTTTTGTAGGTGCAGTTGAGAATATGATCGGCGGTGATGCATATAAACCTGATGATGTTTTAGTTAGCAGAAGCGGAAAAACAATCGAAGTACGTAACACTGACGCAGAGGGTCGTTTGGTTCTTGTTGATGTTTTAGACTATGCACAAGAGAAAGTAAAAGCAGATTATATCTTTGACTTTGCTACACTTACAGGTGCTTGTATGGTAGCACTTGGGCAATACACAACAGGTGTTATGGGAAATTCTCATGCACTCAAACACGCTTTATATGATGCTGCAAACAATTCAGGAGCAGATATCTGTAACATCTCAAACAAACCGTACGGTGGAGCAATTACGGCAGGACTTTTCCTAAACAATTTCATTAAAGAGGAAAACAAAGACAAATGGCTTCACTTTGACATTGCAGGAAGTGCCTATACCGAATCTCCTTGGGATGTTAACACTTACGGAGCAACTGGTGCAGGTGTACGCCTTATGAGTGAATTTATTAAGTCACTTTCATAGTATGATATAATTCGACTAAAAAGGAAAAGCGTGCGCGGATTTGGCAAAAACTACTTTACTTTAGCATCTATCTTAGCTTATAGTGTAGCGCCACGCCTACACGCACAAACTACCCTTTTTAACTCACTGGATCACCGTTCATACTCTTTTGATCTTGATGAAGAGGAATCTCCTCCTGATGAGGAATTACTTCTTACAAACTCAACACTACAACAAAACAAGGCATGTCACTGTAATTGTTTTTTTAGAAAAATAATTCGTCTGATCCTTCTGCTTAACCATTTTATTCCACGCTGTCCATTTTATACCAAATACTTTGCATTTCGCCGCAGCGGTGTACACCCTCCTTTATATCCTTTTATCTAATATTTTCAACACAATTAAAAAAACAATATTTTACAAATAAAAAGGATATGTCCATGTCAAAAAACTATGTAATAGGTTTCCCGAGAATCGGCGAACAAAGAGAACTTAAATATGCTCTAGAGGCGTACTGGTCAAAAAAATCTGATCTACAAGAGTTAGAGTCAACTGCAAAAGAGTTACGTCAACGTCACTGGCAGTACCAAAAAGATGCTGGGATAGAGTTTATTAGTTGTAATGACTTCTCTCTTTATGATAATATGCTCGATACATCTGTAATGCTCGGAGCAATCCCAAAACGTTTTCAGCCATTAAAAGGTTTAGATCAATACTTTGCAATGGCAAGAGGGGCTAAAGATGCACCAGCTATGGAGATGACAAAATGGTTCAATACAAACTACCACTATATCGTTCCTGAGCTCTCTTTAGAGGATAACTACTCCCTAAATCTCTCTAAAATCATTAACGAATATAAAGAGGCTAAAGAGTTTGGAATAACACCAAAGATAAACATCATAGGTCCACTAACCTACCTAGGGCTTAGTAAAAGAGTTGATAGTGGAGATACTTATGAGCTTTACAGTAAAATCATCCCTCTTTATCAAGAGTTGGTAAAAGAGCTTTCAAAACTAGATGGCACTATAACACTACAGATCGATGAACCTATCTTTGTAAAAGACAACAATAGTAGTGTAATAGATCTCATCAAACCAACTTACGACAAACTCTGTGCTACAGCTCTAAATGTAAAGATTGCAGTTGTTACATATTTTGAGCACTCATGTGAAGCCACAAACATCTTGGTAAACACGCCTATTTGGGCACTTGGTCTTGATTTTGTTTACGGAGAGAAAAACTTTGATTCTTTAGAGAAGATTGCACAAAACAATAAAGTGCTTTTAGCAGGTGTAGTTGACGGAAGAAATATCTGGAGAAACGATTTTGATGCTACACTAAAACTTTTAAATAAGATCTCAGAAGTTATACCGACAGAATCTATTTTAGTTTCATCATCCTCTTCACTTTTACATACTCCTTTCACACTCAAATATGAAACAAAAATGGATGAAGAGTTAAAATCGTGGCTCAGTTATGCAGTGGAAAAACTTGATGAGATTGCCCTCATCTCAAAACTTTTCTTCAAAGAGGTGTTAAATGCAGATGAAAAAGCGAGTGTTGCAGCGAACAAAGCAGCACTTCAAAACAAAGCAGTATCTTCTCGTATACATGATCAAAATGTTCAAACTGCTACAAAATCACTAAACAAGTTTCAAAGAGATGGAAAATTTGAAGATCGTATAAAACTCCAAAGAGAACTGCTTGGATATAAAGATCTCGCGACTACTACGATCGGTTCATTCCCGCAGACACAAGAGTTAAGAGATGCTCGCAAGAACGCAAAACAAGGAACTATTTCACAGCAAGAGTACAAAAATGCCATGAAAGAGTATATCGATCATTGTATAGAGTTTCAAGAGGAGTGTGGACTTGAAGTACTTGTGCATGGTGAGCCTGAGAGAAACGATATGGTTGAGTATTTTGGGGAACAGCTCAAAGGGTTTGGATTTAGCCAAAACGGCTGGGTGCAAAGTTATGGAAGCCGTTGTGTAAAACCACCGTTTATCTATGGTGATGTAAGTCGTGAACAAGCGATGACTGTTGAGTGGAGCAGATACGCACAAAGTAAAACAGAGAAGATCATGAAAGGGATGCTTACAGGTCCTGTAACGATTCTCAACTGGTCTTTTGTACGTAACGATATCCCAAGAAGTGAGGTCTCAAAACAGATAGCACTTGCAATCAACGAAGAGGTAAACGATCTGCAAAATGCGGGGATTAAGATCATCCAAGTTGATGAAGCAGCTTTTAAAGAGGGATATCCTCTAAGAAAAGAAAATATCCCAACATATGAAGATTGGGCTGTTCGTGACTTTAAAATAGCAGTTTCAAGTGCTGCTCAAGAGACACAAATTCATACTCATATGTGTTATAGCGAATTTAATGACATCATTAAAACGATCGAAGCTATGGATGCGGATGTGATCTCGATTGAGACGGCAAGAAGCGGGAATGAACTTCTAAAAATCTTTAAAAAAGTGGGCTATAAGCAAGAAGTTGGTCCCGGCATCTATGATATCCACTCACCGAGAATTCCTACTGTTGAAGAGATGACTGCTCAAATCAAAGCACTTTTAGAGGTACTTCCTAAAGAACAACTTTGGATAAATCCAGATTGTGGACTAAAAACAAGAAAATGGGAAGAGGTAAAACCAAGTCTTAAAAATATGGTTGAAGCTGTAAAAATAATTAGAAATTCTATAGAAGAATAAGCATACAGAAGCTTTTATGCTTCTGTATCTATGACAAGAGCTTTTGCTTGTTCTACTGCACGCGGAAAAGTTCTATGCATATTTGTTTCACCTATCATCTCAACGACTTTATGTTTTTGTAACTCTTTAAACACATCATTATTTGTACCGGAAGTTAAAATATAAGTCTCATTCTTTCTAAGAATCTCTATGGCCTCTTTAAAATTATGTAATGCTGTTGCATCTATAAAGCTTACATAGCGCATACGAATAATGAGTACTTGACACCCTATTCCACAGTTTTGAATCTGCTCGGCATACTGTTTTGCAGATGCAAAAAACATAGGTCCTCCTATCTCATAAACGGAAATACCTTGAGGAAGTTTTTCATAGTTGTCGATGTCATCGGGATCATCGCTTTTAACAAGGATGCTATTATCTACCTGTGCCATTCTTTTCATTAAAAGAAGTGATGAAAGCACTATACCAACCTCTATCGCCACTGTTAGATCGATTATAATTGTTAAGAAAAATGTTGAGAGCAAAATGATGTAATCGTACGGTGAACCTTTTAAAATAGATACAAATGCTCTATGTTCACTCATACTATACGCAACTACTATCAAGATTCCAGCTAGTGTTGCCATTGGGATCAGTTTTGCATAGTCTATAAAAAACAGCATGATCAAAAGTAAAACTACAGAGTGTACTATTCCTGCTATTGGGGTTTTTGCACCATTTTTTATATTTGTCACTGTTCGTGCTATTGCTCCTGTTGCTGCAATTCCACCAAAAAATGGGGTTACAATATTTGCTACACCTTGTGCAATGAGTTCTGTATTTGATCGATGTTTGCTTCCAATCATTCCATCAGCTACAACAGCCGATAGCAGTGATTCAACACCTCCTAAAAGTGCAATAATAAATGCCGGAACTATATAAGTCGTAATATTGCTTAGTTCAAAGTTTGGTATATGAAACCCTATATCGTTTGAAATATTTCCAAAAAAAGTCTCTATAGTAGTAACTGGCAAATCAAAAATGACAACCGCCAATGTAGTTACAATAATCGCTATAAATGAACCAGGTACTTTTGTCGTAATATGTTTTGAAAATAGTGTTATAAAGATAGTTACCGCTGTAATAGCTACAGCATAGAGATTGATCGTATGTATATGGCTAAAATAGAGATCCCATTTTTCAAAAAAATCTGATGGAAGCTCTGCTATATCTAAGCCTAGTGCATCTTTTATCTGTGTTGAGAAAATAACAACAGCTATAAAATGATTCCTGCTAAAATCGTTGAGATTAAAAGCCCATCTATACCATACTGTTCTAAAATAGCATAAAGTATAATTATGAAAGCACCTGTAGGACCACCAATCTGTACCCTACTTCCACCTAAAAATGAAATAATAAATCCAGCTATTACAGCAGTTATAATCCCTCTCTCAGGTGAAACACCTGAAGCTACCGCAAAAGCGATAGCCAAAGGAAGTGCCACAATTCCAACAATAACACCAGCCATCATATCTGCAATAATTTGCTGTTTTGATATACCTTGTTTTACAAGTGTAAAAAGTTTAGGCACAAAGATGTTTGCCACTATATAATTCTCCATAAAAAATTAGTGCAATTATATAGTATTTATTATTAAAAGTTATTATTTCTTAACTTCTCTTTGCAAATGTGACTCAACTGATTCTATTTTTGTCTGTAATCTATTGGAATCACTATGTCTTATATCAAACTTTAATGAGCTATATACACGTTCACACTCTTTTACCTGCTCATAGGCAAGTTCTATAACATCTAATGCTTCTCTCATTGTTTGTGTTTCTACAATAGTGCCCATTGGTGTAAGTTTATAATTAACTCCGCTTTTATCAATGGCATCTAAGATTTTAGCTACCTGTTTTGAAACAGAAGAGCCTTCACGACAATTATCACTTGTCGGAAACATCGCAAACTCTAATAGTACACTCATTTTATTTTCCTTTATACTGGTCTCTTAATTTTTGTAATGATTATAACAAAGGGATTTTAAACATTTTGCCCTTTTAAAAGTAAATTTAAAGACCTTGCATACTTTTTAAGCTTAAAAGAGATAGTATTGGTAATGTTAGCCAAGTTTCTAGTCTCATATATTATTATAACTGCTACAGGTATCTTTCTACTTTATAGGGATACACGAGTGCATATAAATCAATTGCAAAAGTTGGAAAATACAATAGAGTTAATCAAAACAGAGATACTTCATTTTCAGATATCTTCCTTTACTTACGTCCTGTTTTTGACAATTATATTTTATATTGTATACAGACTAGAAACTCAAAAAAGAAAATTAAGTGCTTCCAATAGCATACTTACTCATGTACAACAAATCACAAAAACAGGTTCTTGGGAATATGAAGTAGCGAGTGATCATTTATATTGGAGTGATGAAGTTTATAGAATTTTCGGTGAAACTCCGCAAAGTTTTCAAGTAAATTATGAAACGTTTTTAAGTTTTGTACATCCCGAAGATAGAGAAAAAATAACAAATATATACACCAAGTCGATAGAAGAAAAAACAAACTATACACTTCGCCATAGAGTTGTACGTAAGAATGGGGAAGTTATTTGGGTAAATGAGATTGGCACAAATACGTTTAACAGTGAAGGTGAACCTGTAAAAACTCTTGGAATCGTGCAAGATATAAGTGAAACAGTTTTGTATGAAACTCAAATTGAAGAGATAAAAAACAAACTTGAAAATGTTATAAATATACAAGAAAACATAGTGATAATAACAAATGGAAAAGAGCTCGAGTTTGCAAATCAAAAACTTTTTGATTTTTTTGGTTATAAAGATTTAGAGCATTTTTTAAAATATAATAGTTGTATATGTGATTTTTTTATAGAAGATGATAGATTCTTTCATTTAAAAAAAGTTTTACCACATGAAAAACACTGGATAGACTCTCTGCTACACTTAAGTCCTCGTGAACGAATTGTTTCTATGGTAGATAGATTTGATATACCACATGCATTCATTGTAGCTATTAAGAACTATGAAGAGAATGAATATATTGTCAACTTTTCAGACATTAGCGATACTGTTTCGGAGAACCAAACTTTACAAGAACAGGTAGTTCACGATCCGCTAACAAAAGCGTATAACAGATTTTATTTTACCAATAAGATCAAACAAATTATTGAATCAAATCAGCAAAAAAATTTACAAACGGCCCTTATTATGCTTGATATTGACCATTTTAAAGAGGTAAACGATACTTTTGGGCATGATGTAGGCGATAGTGTGCTTGTTACATTGGTAAATGTTATTCGTCGCTATAGCCGATATGATGACAAACTGATCCGCTGGGGTGGAGAAGAGTTTATTATCGTTATTAGTGTGGACAGTATAGAGAATGTAAAACGTCAGGCTGAGCATTTACGATCAGTTGTTGAAAACCATCATTTTGAAGAAGTTAAACATATTACATGCAGTTTTGGATGTGCACTTTTTATAGATAATGAAACAATTGATGATGTTATAAAAAGAGTTGACGACAACCTTTATAAAGCTAAAAATAGTGGTAGAAATAGAGTTGTCGTTTAACTATCTTGTATGATTTTAGGGCAAAAACCATTCTCTTGCTCTAGTAGTTCTGCAAAAGAATCTTTATCGAGTGCTTGGGAACAGTAAAATCCTTGAAACAGTTCGCATTCTTTTTCTTTAAGGAAGTTGTATTGCTCATACGTTTCAACACCTTCAGCTACAACTTGCAGTTTAAATCTTTTTGCAATATTTAAAATAGTTTCTATCAGCTCTTTATCTTCAAGATCAACATCTATGTCTTTAACAAATGAGCGATCGATTTTAAGTGTAGTAAACGGCAACTGTTTTAAGTAAGAGAGTGAAGAATATCCCGTTCCAAAATCATCTATAGAGAGGTGCAGACCTAATGCACGAAGCTCCTGCATCTTCTTTTTAGCTTTTTGCAGATCATCAATAATAAGCGATTCTACAATTTCAATTTCAATATTGTTAGGGTCTATACTGCTGACATTCATTGCATTAACTATCTTAGTTATAAAATCTTTTCGGTTGAATTGTCGTACACTTATATTAATCGCTATCTTTTGTAACTCATTACCATGTTTAGATTCTTTTTTCCATTGAACAAATTGCTCAAACGCATTTTTTAGAACAAAGTCACCTATTTGAATAATAAGCCCACT
>JARRNV010000099.1:0-4214 GCA_037384685.1 Sulfurimonas sp. | reverse complement strand
GATTAGCTTTTCATCCTCTGCACTAATCTCGCCAACACCTACACTATTAGCTGCATCACCAAACCAACCTACAAGTTCAGTTCCAACATCATATCCAATTACATCACCCTCTTGGAGTTTATAATCACTTGGAATACCATGAATAATAACTTCATTTAAAGATGTACATACAGCGTTTGGGAAACCGTATAAACCCTTAAAAGATGGTTTGGCACCATGAGAACGTATATATTCTTCAGCCATAGCATCCAATTCTTTAAGAGTCATACCTACTGTTGTGTTTTGACGGAGAAGTTCAAGAGTACCGCCAACAATCTTGTTGGCAGCTCGAAGTTTTTCAATCTCTTGTGGTTTTCTAAGTGCGATTGCCATTATTCTTTACAGACCAACTGCACTGAGAGTTTCATACTTACTCATATAGATCTGAGCTTCTATTTTTCTCATTGTGTCAAGTGCAACTTGAACAACGATTAAAACAGCAGTACCACCAAAGAAAAACGGTACACCCATACCTTTTATAATCATAAACGGCAGAGTTGCTACCAAACCAAGATAAAGTGCACCCGTTACAGTCAATCTACTTGCAGTTTCATTTAAAAACTCTTTTGTAGCTTCACCTGTACGGATTCCTGGAATAAATCCACCTTGGCGTTTAAGATTATCTGAGATATCTTTTGCATTAAATGTAATTGATGCATAGAAAAATGCAAAAAAGATAACAAATGCAAAAGTTAAAAAGTTAAAAAAGTAACTATTTGGGTTTAAAAAATCTGCAATAGCTTGAACCGTAGGATTTGTACTGCTTGAAAGTACAGTCATAGGGAACATTAAAATCGCCGAAGCAAAAATTACAGGGATAACACCAGATAAATTAACTTTAATAGGAATATAGTTCATTACACGTTTATTTTGGTTTTGCATCATAGTCTTTTTAGCATATGTAATCGGCACACGACGCTCACCAAGTTCAACATAAATAATAACTCCGACAGTAATTAAAATAAGGGCTAAAATACCAATTACAGTTAAGAAATTCATAGCACCTGTATTTACCATAGTTACTGTTTGTCCTATAGCATTTGGAATTGCTGAAACAATTCCGGCAAAAATAATTAAAGATATACCGTTACCGATACCGCTTTGAGTTATTTGCTCACCTATCCACATAAGTAGCATTGTTCCCGCCAACATTGAGATAGCAGAAAGAACAACAAATGTAGTATGATCAGCTAAGATCGCGCTATTACCGTTTGGACCTGTTAAGCTTTGTAATCCAACACTTACACCAATAGCTTGAATAATTGTAATTACTATAGTTGCATAACGGATAATTTGCATATATTTAACCATACCATCACGCTCTTTTTTCATCTGTCCCAATGTTGGGAAAGTAGCAGCAAGAAGCTCCATAATAATTGAAGCCGTGATATAAGGCATAATACCGAGTGAAATTATAGATAATCTCTGTACAGCATTACCGCTAAACATATTAAATAAACCTAATGCATCTGATTGGTGAGAATCGAAGAATGAAGCTATAACAGTAGTATCTACACCTGGAACTGGCACATATGCCAGCAGGCGGTAGATAAACAAAAATCCAATAGTAATAAGTATCTTATTTACTAGATTTTTATTCACGACTAGTTACCTGTAGTTGTAACGTTTTCGTCTTTAATTTTCGATGCTAAATCTTTTGCAGAAGCACCTACTAGTTTAACTTTTGTCACAGAATTAGCAATTTTGTGAACACCACGGATAGACTCCATTGTGATCTCAGCAAGCTCTGCAACAGCTTTAATTTTTTCAACGTTTATTACGTATGGTTTATTGTTTTTTACAGTAAACCCGATTTTTGGTAAACGTCTTGCAAGTGGTTGTTGACCACCTTCAAAGTTTCTTTTTCTTTTATAACCAGTACGAGATTTTTGACCTTTTTGACCACGAGTCGAAGTCTTACCCATACCTGAACCTTGACCACGTCCCACTCTCTTACGAGAATGTGTTGATCCTTCTGCAGGTGTTAAGTTATCAATACCCATCTTCTTATCCTTTTAATCTACTAAGTGCTTCGATTGTAGCACGTACTAGTGTGTTTGGATTGTTAGAACCGATAGACTTTGTAAGGATATCTTGGATCCCTGCAAGCTCTAAAACTGGACGAGTTGCCCCACCAGCGATAACCCCAGTACCTTCAGATGCTGGTTTTAGTAAAACGCGAGAAGCGTTATACTTGTGTTCAATATCGTGAGCGATAGTAGTACCTTTGATACTAATTGTAGTTAAGTTTTTGAAAGCATCATCAACAGCTTTTTTAATAGCGTCTGGAACTTCTTTCGCTTTACCTACACCGTAACCAACAGTACCATTTTTATCACCAACAACGATTAAAGCAGTGAAACGGAAACGTCTACCACCTTTAACAACCTTAGTAACACGGCCTATATTTACAATTGATTCTTCAAAATCATCTCTATTGATTTCCATCATAGCCCCTAAAACTTAATTTCGTTAGCACGAAGTGCTTCACCAAATGCAGCGATAACGCCGTGATATTGGTAACCATTACGATCAAATACGATACTTTCAATTTTAGCATCTTTAAGCTTACCAGCGAAAGCTTCAGCTAATGCAGCAGCTCCCTCTTTGTTAGCTTTAGCAGAGATCGCTTTTGAATTTAATGCACATAGAGTAGTTCCAGTTGCATCATCAATTGCTTGTACACTTAGGTAACGATTTGATCTAAATACAGAAACACGAGGAAGTGTAGCACAACCAGATATTTTTGCACGGATACGGCGCTTACGTTTTAAACGATTTGCCAATTTGCTTCTTAATATTTTAGCGTTCATCTATCTTCCTCCCTTATTTCTTAGCAGTTTTACCGGCTTTACGCACGATATGCTCATCTATGTATTTAACACCTTTACCTTTGTATGGCTCTGGTGGACGGAAACTTCTAATTTCAGCTGCAACTTGACCTAGTGTTTGCTTATCGTGAGATTTTAAAATGATAACATTTTTCTCAACAGCAGCTTCTACACCTTCTGGTAAATTGTAGTTGATATCGTGAGAGAAACCAAGTTGTAGGTTAAGAACTTTACCTTGTACAGCAGCTCTATAACCAACACCATTAATCTCAAGTTTTTTCTCATACCCAGTAGTTAAACCAGTTACAATGTTTTGAGCCAATGCTCTATAAGTTCCCCAGAAAGCTCTATGCTCACGAGAGTCAGATAAGTTTTTGAAAGTTAAAGTAGTTCCTTCAATTTCAAAAGAAACATTACCTTTAGTGTCTAAATCAACAGACTTATTACCTTTAGCAAAAGTTATAACATTACCATTTGCAGATACTTTAATATCGCTTGCAAATTCTACAGGATTTTTTCCAATTCTTGACATGCTATTCCTCCTACCAAACTGTACACATAACTTCGCCACCAACACCAAGCTCGAAAGCTTTGTCATTTGGTAGTACGCCATGTGATGTACTTACTATAATAGTTCCGTAACCGTTTTTAAAACGTTTGATATCATCTTTACCTTTATAGATACGACGACCTGGTTTAGATACACGTTTTAGTTCATTGATTACAGACTTTTCGTTATCATCATATTTTAATGCAACTTTGATGCTCTTTTTAACACCATCTTCAACTACATTAGCAGATTCAAGATAACCTTTTTCAACTAAGATATTTGCTACAGCTTCAACACTTTTAGAGTGAACTAAAGTAGTAGTAGCTAATCTTCTCATACCAGCATTACGGATACGTGTTAACGCATCAGATACTAAATCATTAATTGCCATTTTTTATTTTTCCTTTGCTTGCATTTAGCAGTATCAAGGATAGGCTAAGCCTACCAGCTTGACTTTCTAACGCCTGGGATCATTCCCTCATTTGCCATTTTTCTGAAACAGATACGACAGATACCAAAATCACGAATTACAGAGTGTGGACGACCACAGATCTGACATCTTGTATATGCACGTACTTTATATTTTGGAGTACGCTTCGCTTTTGCGATCATAGACTTCTTAGCCATTAGTTGCTCCCTTTAGTAAAAGGCATACCCATTTTCTCTAATAGAGCAAATGCAGCCTTATCTTCTTTAGCAGTTGTAACACATCCTCATATTCCGAAGCTCTCTTTGAATAATAGTCTTTCATAACTAATCTCAGGCTGATTTATCATCTATATCTAATTACTCAT
>JARRNV010000098.1:0-4214 GCA_037384685.1 Sulfurimonas sp. | reverse complement strand
ATCGGTTTTGATGTAAGTGATGAAGCTGCATTTACAGATGCTATTAAAACTATTATAGATAGTGACGGTGAACTCTCTTACCTTGTAAATAATGCAGGGATCACAAACGATAAACTAGCTCTTCGTATGAAAACAGAAGATTTTATGTCTGTAATTAATGCAAATCTTACATCTTGTTTCATCGGATGTCGTGAATTTTTCAAAGGTGCTAGAAAGAAAAAGTTCGGTTCAGTTGTAAATATCGCTTCAATTGTAGGTGAAACAGGTAATGCTGGACAAACTAATTACGCTGCATCTAAAGGTGGTGTAATTGCAATGACAAAATCATTTGCATTAGAAGCTGCAACAAGTGGGATCAGATACAACACTGTTACCCCTGGTTTCATTGCAACAGAGATGACAGAAATTTTAAGTGATGAAGTAAAAAATGATTTATACGCAAAAATCCCAATGGCTAGAATGGGTGAAGCTAGAGAGATCGCAGAATCTGTGGCATTTTTGCTCTCTGATCATGCATCATATATAACAGGTGAGACGCTAAAAGTCAACGGCGGAATGAATATGGCATAAATCTTTATCTAAGATATTTATGATATAATTACGAGATTTTAAAACTTAAATATAGGAGCTATAATGGCACTTTTAGATGATATTAAAGAAGTAGTAGTTGAACAACTAAGCGTAAGCGCTGATGAAGTTAAAGAGGACGCGAAATTCGTTGAAGATTTAGGTGCTGATAGCCTTGATGTTGTTGAACTAGTAATGGCTCTTGAAGAGAAATTCGATATCGAAATTCCAGATGACGAAGCTGAGAAAATTCAAACTGTTGCTGATGTAGTTGCTTACATTGAAAGCAAAAACTAAGAAGTATTTAGTTTAGTTATAAAAGGGGATGCTTCCCTTTTATACAATTTAGAAGTATTTTTATTAGTTAATTTGTATAAAATTTATTGATAAAAATACTATATTTATATATATTTACGGAGATTTTGAATGAAAAGAGTAGTAGTAACTGGATTAGGTATGATTAACTCTGTTGGAAACGACAAAGAAAGCGCATTTAAAGCGATTTGTGATGGTGAGTGTGGAATTGACACTATCACTATTTTTGATCCGGAAAACTATTCTGCAAAAATTGCTGGTGAAGTAAAAAATTTCGATCCTGCAACTGTAATGCCTCCAAAAGAGGTAAAAAAAGCTGATAGATTTATTCACTTTGGAATTAAAGCGGCTCAAGAAGCTATGGAAGATGCTGCATTTGGTGAAGATGTAGATAAAACAAGATTCGGTATTTCAGCGGGTAGCGGTATCGGTGGATTACCTTCAATTGAAAACAACTCTATTATTTTAGAAAATCGTGGACCAAGAAGAATTTCACCTTTCTTCATCCCTGGAGCATTAGTAAATATGCTTGGTGGTTTTGTTTCTATTGAACATGGTATTCAAGGACCAAACTTATCGTCTGTAACTGCTTGTGCAGCTGGAACACACGCTGTAAGTGAAGCGTGTAAAACTATTATATGTGGTGGAGCTGACAGAATGTTAGTAGTTTCTGCAGAGTCTGCTATCACTGGTGTTGGTGTTGGCGGTTTTGCTGCTATGAAAGCTCTTTCAACTAGAAATGATGATCCAAAACACGCTTCTCGTCCTTTTGATGCTGATCGTGACGGATTTGTAATGGGTGAGGGTGCTGCTGCACTAGTTCTAGAAGATTACGATATGGCAGTAGCTCGTGGAGCAAAAATTTACGGTGAGATTATTGGTTTTGGTGAGAGCGGTGACGCTAACCACATTACAACTCCAAGTCTTGACGGTCCGGCACGTGCTATGAAAGCAGCATACGAGATGGCTGGTCGTCCTAAATTAGACTATGTAAACGCGCACGGTACTTCAACACCGATCAACGATAAAAATGAAACAGCAGCTTTAAAAGAGCTTTTAGGCGGAAAAGAAAACTGTCCTCCGATGAGTTCTATTAAAGGGCAAATCGGTCACTGTTTAGGTGCTGCAGGTGGAATTGAAGCTGTTACTTGTTTAATGGCTATGAGAGATGGAATTATACCTCCGACTATTAACTATGAAACTCCGGATGAGAACTGTGATTTAGATTACGTAACAGAAGGTGCAAGAAAAGCTGACTTAAATATAGTTATGTCAAACTCTTTTGGTTTTGGTGGAACTAACGGCGTTCTTATTTTCAAAAAAATATAATCTGTAAGGAAATAATGTGGCTACTTACTTAGACTTTGAACATAAAATCAAGTTCATTCAAGAAGACATTATCTCTGCACAAGTTCGCCATGACTATGCAGCGGTAGATGATCTTAAGCAAAAACTTGAAAAAGAGGTTGAAAAGATCTATGGAAATCTTACAGATTTTCAAAAACTTCAATTAGCACGTCATTTGGATCGTCCTTATGCACTTGATTATATAAATCTTATCATGAGAGATAAGTATGAAATTCATGGAGACAGACATTTCCGTGATGATGCTGCGATTATTTGTTATATGGGATATATCGGTGACGAAAAAGTTATGGTTATCGGTGAACAAAAAGGGCGCGGAACAAAGAACAAGCTAAAACGTAACTTCGGTATGCCACACCCTGAAGGGTATCGTAAAGCACTTCGTGCTGCAAAATTAGCTGAAAAATTTGGAATGCCTATTGTAATGTTAGTAGACACTCCGGGTGCATATCCGGGTATCGGTGCTGAAGAGCGTAACCAATCAGAAGCAATCGCTAGAAACCTTTTAGAGTTTGCTGAACTGAAAGTTCCGACTATCTCGGTTGTAATCGGTGAAGGTGGTTCAGGTGGAGCACTTGCTATCGGTGTAGCAGATAAGTTTGCAATGATGCGTTATTCGGTATTTAGCGTTATTTCACCTGAAGGTTGTTCTGCGATTTTATGGAATGATCCTAAAAAAGTGGAAGCTGCTACAAATGCTATGAAAATTATCGCAGCAGACCTTAAAGAGTTAGATTTAATCGATGATATTATCAATGAACCTCTTATTGGTGCACATCGTGAAAAAGAAGCAGCAGCTCAAGCAATCTCTGAGTATGTTCTAGAGTCTCTTAAAGAATTAAAATCGATGAGTGAAGAAGAGCGTATGGATGCTAGATACGCTAAACTAGTAAAACCGGGAGCTTTTGCAGAGTAAAACTACTCTGTTTTATCTTCCTCTTCTTTGATCAACGGATCAAATTTTGGACGTTTCAGTCTTTTTGCCTCTTTCGAAAAACGGATCAAATCTTCTACATTTTTTACATTGTTATCTATATTTTCTAACGAGAGTAAAAATAATCCATACGTTGTAAGTACGTCGCTCATAGCTCTATGGTGTTGTGCATTAGGGTTTAAGTTAAGTGAATCGTTTAAGTAGGATAGAGCGTATCTGTAAGATACGATTGTTCGCTCAGCAAGGGCCAATGAACACAAGGAACGATTTAAAAGCGGCGGTAAACCAATCTTTTCCATACTTTTAGAGATAAATAGATAGTCAAATTTTACATCGTGAGCTATAAAGACAGCATCCCCTAAAAATTTTCGAAAATCAGTTAAAACTTCTGTGAGTTGCGGAGAGTTTTTTGTGTCTTCTGCTTTAATTCCGGTGATCTCTGTAATGGCAGGGTTTATTCTCTCTACATAAACTAAAGATTCAAATTTATCTACAATCTTTTTGTTTTGTACCTTTACGGCAGCAATTTCAATGATCTGATGTTTTTCAATTTTAGAACCGTTTGTTTCTATGTCAACTATACAAAACTCAGCTTCTTCTATAGGGATAAATCGAGTATCGAAATAGAAATATCCCTCATGTTTTACTATATTTAGACCTTGAAGTTTAAAAAGTTCAAGAGATGTATCTAGCTCATCATTGAGTTGATCTTTTAAAGTCTTAAGAGAGAGTCCTCTACTAGAGAGTCTTGAGATGCTTTTGTCATCTAATGAAATATTATGCCTTAGCATTTGCTATAAACTCTTGTACTTTTTGCGGATCTTTCTTCCCGTGGCTGATCTCTACTCCACTACTTACATCTACACCATAAAAACCATACGGTTTTACCGAGATAACATTACTTCGATCGAGTCCACCTGCTAGGATGATTTTAGAACAATCAATACCTTCAAACCACTCTATATTTATCCGTTTTCCGGCACCGCCGTAAACGTCACAATAGGCATCGACAAGTCTGTACTCATCACTATAT
>JARRNV010000097.1:6038-7059 GCA_037384685.1 Sulfurimonas sp. | reverse complement strand
ATTCTAGCTTGTATTTTGCATTATTAAGAGCTATTTTTGATTTGATAAGTGCTACTTTGGCATCTGAAACATCAATTTTTGTTCTTATTCCTGCATCAAAATACTTCTGAGAACGGTATACCTGTGCATTATTAAGTTTGACATCCTCTTTACGTACATCTATAAGTGACTTTGCTTTAAGAACATTATAATAAGCGGTTTTTACATCTTTAATCTTATCGGAGATCTTTTGTTGGTTTTCCATCTTGTATGATTGTGATTCAAAACTTCTGCTATCAACATTGCCACCTGTCTTTTCAAAGTCATATACAAGCTGTGTTGCCGAGAGTTTTCCCAAAAGAAGTTTGTCATTTACCGGACCGTTTTGAATAACACCTCCATCTTGTGCTCTAACACCGCCTGAGAGTTTAAGATCAACCTTCGGAAGGTAAGAGCTAAAAGCAGCATCATAACGCTTCTGTGATGCTTCATAACTCGCAGCAGATATAGCAATATCCGGAGAGTTTTTGAGTGATGTTGTAATAAGTTCATCTACTTTGTATATTTGTGCATCGATCGTCGATGTTAGAGCTCCTACAACTAAAAGACTCAGTAAAATATTTTTCTTCATTATATAGACTCCCTTCTTGCGATCTCTTCTTCAACCGAGACAAATTTCTCTCGCATACTCTCTAGTAGTACATACAGTACCGGTACAAATAACGTTGATATAAAAGTTGCCGCAACCATACCAAACATCAAAACAACACCGATCGATTGTTGTGTTACAGAACCAGCTCCCGTTGCAAAAGCAAGCGGAAAGATACCAAATAAAAATGAAAGAATCGTCATCATAATTGCACGAAAACGGAGTCGTCCTGCATTGATGGCAGACTCGATTATACTTTTACCGCTTTCACGCTGTTCTTTCGCAAACTCTACTATAAGGATCGCATTTTTCGCAGCCAAAGCGACCAAGAGGACTAGTCCAACTTGTGCAAAGGTATTAAGCGGTATATGTGCCCAGATAAGTCCCGCGACT
>JARRNV010000097.1:0-6015 GCA_037384685.1 Sulfurimonas sp. | reverse complement strand
CCGCCGATAACCATAGGGACTGAAAGAAGAATCATAAGTGGGAGAATCCAAGATTCATATTGGGCCGAGAGTACCAAAAAGACCACTAACGTTACAAATATAACAACATAGATCTGTGCATTTCCGGCAAGTTTTTCCTGAAAACTCATCCCTGACCATTCGTATCCGTAAGTACCCGGTAAAACTTTTTGTGCTATCTCTTCCATCGCTTTCATAGCATCACCTGAACTATACCCTTGCATAACATTTGGAATACCATTGATCTGAATACTTCTGTAAAGGTTGTAGTGTGTAATGTTTTGAGGGCCTATAATATCGACTACTTGTACAAGAGCACTCAGCGGTACCATTTTTCCTTGCGCATTTTTTACAAAGAGTTTGTTAATATCTGCTTTTTTACTTCTGTACTCTTTGTCTGCTTGAATAAATACACGAAATACCTTTCCAAACTTTGTAAAGTCGTTTACATAGACACTTCCCAAGTAGATCTGCATAGTAGTAAAAAGATCACTCATATTGACACCTAAAGCGTTTGCTTTTTCTCGATCAATTTTGAGATCATACATCGGGTAATTACTTGAGAATGTTGTGTAAGCATACGCTATTCTTGGATCCTTGTTTGCCTCTTGGATCACTTTATGGGCATAACTCTCAAATGTTGCCAAATCTCCTGAGAGATAGTCTTGCAGTCTAAAGTCAAAACCACCGACTGCACCGATTCCAGGTATTCCCGGCATATTAAACGCTGCAATACGTGCTTCGTTTATATTTGCCGTGAGTTTTTGGATCTTTCTAATGATCCCGTTTACATCTTGTCCATTACCGGTTCTTTGCGACCAATCTTTAAAAGAGACAAACATTGCCGCAGAAGAGCTATCCATTGCAGAGGTTACCATGTTGTATCCATCAACAGAGATCACATTTTCTATCTCATCAATTCCATATAGAATATTTTCTACCTCTTTACGTACTTTTGTTGTCTGTGTAAGAGAAGTTCCCGGTTTTAGTGAGAGAGAAACCATACAGATCCCTTTATCTTCCGAAGGTACGAAACCTGTTGGAATTGCAGTGAAAAGGTAGTATGTAATGTAAAAAATCCCAACCATAATAAGCAGTACAAAATAGCGCATTTTTACCATGAAAGTGATAGTTCGCGTATACAACTCTGTGATCTTGTCAAGTAGTTGATCAAACTTTCTGAAGAAAAGGAGTTTTTGCTCTCCCTCTTTTCTTCTTTTGATAATAATAGCACTCAGAGCAGGTGAGAGTGTAAGTGCATTAAGTGAAGACACCATAACCGCAAATGAGATCGTAAGAGCAAATTGTTGATAGAGTGAACCTGTAATCCCCGGAAGCATCGAAACAGGAACAAACACCGCTACAAGTACGAGTGTCGTTGAAATAATTGGCCCGATAAGCTCGATCATAGCTGCTTTTACAACTTGCGGCATAGTAAGATCAGGCTCTTTCTCCATAATAACTTCAACATTCTCAACAACCAAGATAACATCATCGACTACGATTCCGATCGCTAAGATGAGTCCAAAGAGAGTTAAGAAGTTTATAGAAAAACCTCCGGCTACCTGCATAGCGGTAAAAGCACCGATCAGTGAGACAGGAATAGCAACAGAGGCAATAACCGTAGGTCTCCATGAGCCTAAAAATATCAAGATAATTAAAATAACCAATGCGATCGCCGTAAAGAGATTTACGACAACGTTATGAATCGCTACGTTTACATATTTTGTTGTGTCATACGGAACGATCCACGTTACACCGTCAGGAAAACGACTCTCTAGTTTTTTCATCGTCTTTTGAATGTTTTCTCTGATCTCTAAAGCGTTTGCATCTCCGAGTTGGTATACTCCGATAAGCCCAGCAGGTTTTTGTGCTGAGATGGCATTCCAGTCGTAAGTTTCACTTCCTAGCATTACACGAGAAACATCACTGAGCCTGACAAGTGATCCATCTTTTTTATACTTAATGACAATATCTTTAAACTCTGATACATCAGTAAGTCTTCCATCTGTTGTAAGTGTGAAGATCTGCTTTTGATCCTCATATGTGGGATTTCCACCGATTTTACCGATTGAAGCTTGTTTGTTTTGGCTTTTTATTGCATTGACAATATCTAGCGGTGTTAAACCGATCTCTTTAATTTTATCGGGGTTAAGCCATACACGTATAGAGTACTTCTTTTCACCCATATTTTGTGCATCACCTACACCTTTTATACGTTTGATCTCATCTAGTATATTTATGTTTACAAAGTTAGATAAAAAGGCAGCATCATATCTTTCATCTCCCGTAATTGTGATCAAACATACAATGCTTGGGGATTTTTTATTTACGATCACACCCTGTTGTGTAACCTCAGGTGGAAGTGAAGATGAAGCAGTTGAGACCTTGTTTTGTACATCAACTGCACCGATATCTATATCGTATCCAGGTTCAAAGTAAACGTTAATGCTGCTGCTTCCATTTGAAGTTGAAGAGGAATCCATATAGATAACCCCTTTAATTCCGTTAAGTTTATCTTCGAGCACACGTGTTACTGTATTTTCAACAACATTGGCATTAGCACCAGTATAGTTTGCACTTACATTTACGGAAGGGGGCGCAACGTCGGGGTACTCTGAGATCGGTAAAACAGCGAGTGAAACCAAACCTGAAATGATTATGATTAAGGAGATTACGATCGCTAAAATAGGGCGTTTAATAAATGTAACTGAAAACATTATTTTGTCTCTTCTTTTACCATCATCTCATTTTTTTCTAAAATAGCTTTAACACCTTTCGTTGCTGTTACATCTGTTGGATCAACTTTTAAAGCAGGTTTTAATTTCATAAGTCCCGACACAACAACTTTGTCACCAAAATTTAAACCTTTTGTAACGTTTACATACTGTTTTGTCGTATATCCTGTTTCTATATCTGCACGTTTTAATGTATTGTTTTGATCAACTACATAAATATACTTTCCAAGCTGATCGTTAAAGATAACCTCCGGCGGAATAACTTTAAACTTGTCTGTTTTGTTGATATAGATATTTACATATACAAAGTTACCCGGAAGAATATCTCCATGTTTATTATCAATCACTGCACGCATATTGATAGTTGAAGTTTCCGGATCAACCATATTGTCGGAAAAATCTACATAACCGTTCTCTCTAAAATCCCCTATAGAACTTTTTAGCTCAATAAATGCATATGTTTTATCTTTATTTTTGTACTTTTGAAACGTTAAATAATCATCGTTTGAAGGGGAAAAGTAAGCATAAAGCGGATCGATGCTGGTGATCGTTGTAAGAAGTGTAGATTCAGCTCCTGAAACCAAGTTGCCGATATCTACGTATCTTGCACTTATTTTTCCTGAAATCGGCGCTTTCACTATAGTGTAGCTAAGGCTTAGTTCTGCTTGTTTGATCTTGGCTATATCACCCTCGATCGCAGCTTTTAAAGAGTCTTGTTGTGATTCGTACTGCTCTAAAGTTGCTCTTGGAGCTAAACCTTCTTTCACTAAAGGCTCATATCTTTTAACATCTGCATTGGCAAGTTTAAGTGCTGCTTCATCTTGTGCTTTTTTTGCACGTGTAGCTTTAAGATCTGCTGCGTATTGGTCTTGTTCTATCTTGAAAAGCTTTTGCCCTTTTTTAACAAAATCTCCGTCGTTAAAGTAGCGTTCTTGCAATATACCAGATACACGTGCACGTATCTCTTGATCACTGCTTGCTTTTGTTTTTCCCGTAAAGGTTGCCCAGATTGGTATCTCTTGTTGTGTAATCGTAATGGTTTCAACTTTGAGTGGGGGAGTTTGAACTTTTTGTTGTTCTTGTGTATTGTCTTTTGAACAAGCACTAAAGAGTAAACTTGTACAGCCTAGGAGGAAAATAGTTCTAGATAGTGTCATATAAACAACCTATAATAAAATAAAATATTATTATAACAGAATTATTTTTAGTAGTTGGCTAAGTGGTAGTAAACGTTGTAGCGTATGAGAGTTTTTTCTTTAGGGCGAGGGTATTTGCTATATGCGTATTCTATAGTCTCTTTTGTAGTGTCATCTAATACGGCGCATAATCTCTTGATTGTCCAAGATATACTGCTGTTGCCCGGGAGTGAGTTTTCCAAACTCTTCACCATAGAGCTCTTTTATATTTTGAGATAAATTTCCACCGTTAGCATAGGTTTTTTTCTTTTGTTTTTTCTCATTTTTTGACTTGTCTTCATGCATCCATGCAAGAGGATCTTTTGTTTTTTCTTTTACAACCTTTTTTGTCGTGTTGAGATCTTTTTTCGCCAAAAGCGGAATGTATGGTTTTCTAGGTGGAATAGGTTCTGTTTTTGGTGCTTTTTTCTCCACTTTTTGTTCAACTTTTTTAGGTTTGTTGAGTTGTGGTTTTTTTACGGGTTGTGTAGGATTATACTTTAGAGGCTGCTTTACTATCTTTTCAAGCTGTGAGCCTTTTGGCATCGGCGGAGCAATTTTCGGCTCCGGAATTTTCTCTTTTGTAAGCCCCGATTTTTTATGTTTTATAGGAAGTTCTTTGAGTGAGATTTTAATCTTGTTGTCTTGATGTTGTTCTACAGGTTTTAACTTAGGTGCATAAGTCGCAAGTAGCCAGAAAAACATCAGTATAACTAAGTGTACAAGCAGTGCGACAAAGAGGGCAAACGTTGATCTGTTCAAGAAAGTTCCATAGTTGTGTATTGTAGGGTATTTCTAGAAACTCTAATAATTCTCAGCATAACAAAAAGCTTTATAATCAAGGCAGCTTTTTGAAATCCTAGCCGTAGCTAAGAAGAAAAAAGATAACGCCGAGTGTAAAACTTTTTGTTATGCCCAAAGGGAGAGATAAAAAAAGCAAACTTGCATAAAACTGTTTATCATCGTAGCTATGGCTACGCTTCAAAAAAGGTTTTACACAATTTTATCTTTTTTTCTTCTCTCTGAGTGTTATTAGAGTTTCTAGAAATGCCCTATGAGATTATAACAAATCAATGTTAATACAACTTGGATATAATAAGAAAAATATTTATTAAAGGCAATTATGAATGAGTACACAAACATCTCAAAAAGCATTTGAAGAAGCACAAACATTAATACCGGGTGGTGTAAATTCTCCTGTACGTGCATTTAAAAGTGTAGGGGGGACTCCTATCTTTATTACAGAAGGTGAGGGTGCATACTTAAAAGATGTAGATGGAAACAAATATGTGGACTATGTACAGAGTTGGGGGCCGTTAATCTTCGGTCATAGAGATGAAAGCATTGAAAGCGCAGTAATAGATGCTGTTAAACACGGTTTAAGCTTTGGAGCACCGACTGTAGCTGAAACTGAACTGGCAAAACTTGTAGTTGGTTTATTTGACTCGATCGACAAAGTTCGTTTTGTAAGCAGCGGTACGGAAGCTGTGATGAGTGCTATCCGTTTAGCACGCGGTTTTACTGGGCGTGATGATATTGTAAAGTTTACCGGTTGTTATCACGGACATAGTGACTCACTTTTAGTTGAAGCGGGAAGTGGTGCTGCAACTTTTGGAAGCCCAAGTTCTCCGGGTGTTCCAGCTGACTTTACAAAACATACACTTTTAGCTGAGTACAACAACATCGAGAGTGTAAGAAAATGTTTTGCAGATTCAGATAATATCGCTTGTGTAATCATAGAGCCGATTGCAGGAAATATGGGACTTGTACCTGCTGACAAAGAATTCCTACATGAATTAAGAGAGCTATGTGATGCTAACGGTACACTTCTTATTTTCGATGAAGTTATGTCGGGCTTTCGTGCAACATTACACGGTGCAGAGTCGATCACTGGTGTAAAACCGGATATCGTAACACTTGGAAAAGTGATCGGTGGCGGTATGCCTGTTGGTGCATTTGGTGCTAGAGCTGAGATCATGGCAAAACTTTCTCCTGAGGGTCCAGTGTATCAAGCGGGAACACTAAGTGGAAATCCGGTTGCAATGGCAGCAGGGTATGCAGCACTTACAAAATTAAAACTAAAC
>JARRNV010000096.1:0-6449 GCA_037384685.1 Sulfurimonas sp. | reverse complement strand
CTCCATCTTGTATAAATGTGGGCTCGGTATGAGTAGTGGCAGGAGAGGTCTCAAAACATCCCCCTTGATCGATCGAAACATCGACAAGTACACTCCCTTTTTTCATAATGCCCAGCATCTCTTTTGTGATTAGTTTCGGTGCTTTTGCTCCGGGAATAAGTACAGTTCCGATCACAAGATCGGTAGTTGGTAAAAGGGTACGAATATTTTGTTCTGAACTGTACATAGTAGCAACATTAGCAGGAAGTACAGCATCAAGGTAGCGTAACCTCTCTAAGTTAATGTCAAAGATTGTCACATCTGCACCAAGCCCTGCTGCTATTTCAGCTGCACATGTCCCTGCAATTCCGCCGCCGAGTATCATCACTTTTGCCCTCTCAGTACCTACAACCCCTCCGGCAAGTAAACCTAAACCGCCATGATATTTTCCAAGATGTACAGCGCCCATAAGTGAAGCCATTTTTCCAGCTACTTCACTCATAGGTTCCAACAACGGAAGTTTGCCGTTTACAACAAGTGTTTCGTATGAAAATGCACGAATCTTTTTCTCAAGTAAAAAGAGCGTTAGCTTTTTATCTGCAGCTAAATGCAGGTATGTAAATAAAATTTGTTTCTCTTTAAAGAGATGGTACTCAGGTTCAATTGGTTCTTTTACTTTTACAATCATCTCTGCAACATCATAAACTTCAGATGCTTCAAGTAAAAGAGATGCCCCCACATCTGCATACTCTTTATCGCTAAAACCACTTCCTTCACCTGCACTTGCTTCAACATAAACATCATGCCCAAGAGCTATAAGCTCAGCAGCACCGGCAGGTGTAACACTTACTCTGTATTCATCTTTTTTGATCTCTTTTGGTATACCGATTCGCATCTGCATCTCCTTTAAAGTGTAGATTTTCTCTAAATATTAACGATACATTAATTATGCCAAAGTAAAAAACAATAACCATATAATAAACATTTAACAAACTATGCGATAATATTTTGTACTTTGATAATTATAAGGGATAATTTTGAGCTTAAAAGATAATATCGATATGGTAAAAGAGGAACTTAACTCTGAAGAGAAGTTTTTTGAAAAAGCTGTAGTTACAGAAAAATTTATAAAAAAATATAAAAAACCGCTTATCGCATCTGTTGTTGCGATTGTTTTAATTGTAGCTGCTGATATTGGCTATAACATTAATAAGCAAAACACTATAGAGGCTGCAAACGATACACTGCAAGAACTGCAGCAAAATCCGTCAAACAGTGTTGCTATGGAAAGATTAAACTCACTAAGTCCTCAGTTGCATGATCTATGGGTTTATTCTCAAGCAGTTGCTAGTCAAAACGGTGCAGACTTTGAAAAACTTTCAAAGTCTAAAGCACCACTTGTAGGTGATATGGCACAGTATGAAGCAGCCGAGTTGAAAAATGATCCAAAAATGTTACAAAATTATGCAAAAAAACAAGATGCAATCTATAAAGACTTAGCACTTGTTGAGCTTGCAATTATTGCTATGAATGATGGCAAAATTGATGAAGCACATGCAAACTTAAGTATGATCTCACCTCAGTCTCCTATGGCTAACGTAGCAAAATCGTTAATGCACTATGGAGTAAAGTAGTTTGAAAAACTATATATTTTTAATTCTTGCCGTAGCAACATTACTATTTAGCGGTTGTAGTACAAAAGAGGTTTTTGAACCTCAAGTTGTAGAAGATGATTGGGATAAAGACAGCAGCATAGAGTCAGATATAATCGACAGAGCTTACAATGCAGCGCTTTTAGATAATAGAAAAGTACTCGATAAAAACGGTATTTATGATGTAACGATAGATGAAGACAAAAGAATACTTTCTGTAAGTGACGATTGGATTATCTCAGCATCTATAGATGGAAATGTAAGTATGATCTCAAAAAATGATCATAGTGTTACAAAATATTTAGACTTAAAAAATACAGTTGCTGCTGCGAGTGTAAAAGATAATGTTCTAGCAGTTCTTTTTGCAAACAACGACATGGCTTTGTATGATATAAATACACAAGAGCTTCTTTTAAAAGAGCAGGGCAATAAAGCACTAGCCGTTGATATGAAGATAGTAAATCCTTACTTTATGAATGATCTTGTGATCTTTTCAACGTTAGATGGAAAAATTGTAATTGTAAATTCTGAGACGAAAAAGCGTCTGCGTACTGTTATTGTTTCATCTGCCGATAAATTTAACAACGTAATTTATTTTAATATATTAGACAATAAAATTGTAGCTGCAACAGGAACAAAAGTTCTTTCTCTGTCTCAAAAAGAGACACGAAGAAAATATGAGATCAGAAGCATTATAGATGATGGAAAACTGATCTATCTTGCTACAAAACAGGGAAATGTTGTCTCTTTAACACCGGATCTTCAAGTTGTAAAGAAAACTAAATTCCCTTTTGCTCATATCTTAGGAATGATTAGTGTTGACGATAAACTCTACCTTCTTGAAAAAGAGGGGTATCTCATAGAGATCCAAAAAGATACTTTTGCCTATAAAATTTATGAAGCTGATATTGATGACGGTTTTGTTTTTGTAGGTGATAAAGTTTTTTATGTGGATGATACACAGATATCAGTTGAGTAATGTCTCGTGAACTTGAAGCTTTTTTAGAGTATATAATAGTCACCAAGACACTTAGTAAAAAGAGTGTTGAAGCGTATAAAGGTGACTTGTTGCAACTCGAAGAGAAGTTTCAAAAACCTCTTATATCTTTAGACACTCCTACAATCTTAACCCTTTTAAGCAACTATAAAAACAAACGAACACTTAACCGTAAACTCTCTTCGATCAATGCCTTTTTTGATTTTTGTCATAAAGAGGAGTTTATAGAGGAGTATACAAAAATAAAATCTGCAAAGACTCCGAAACTGCTTCCGAAATTTTTATCGTATGAAGATATACAGCGAGGTCTCTCTTTGATCGACAGAACTACTTGGATCGGAAAACGTGATTATGCTTTGATCCTCTTTTTGTATGCAAGCGGGGCTAGGATCAGTGAGTGTTTAGAACTCTCTTTAGGCGATATAGAGGGGGAGTGGTTGCACATTCGCCATGCAAAAGGGCAAAAAGAGCGCATAGTCCCTTTGGCAAAAGTAGCACGAGATGTGATACAAGAGTACTTGGATGCTCTTAGTTTCGATAAAGAGTTTGTATGGTGTAATTATAAAGGTGGTAAACTGAGTCGAATTTCGGCATTTAAAATTACACAGAAGTATTTGGGTGTATCTCCTCATGTTTTAAGACACTCTTATGCAACTTCACTCATACGTGGAGGTGCAGATATAAGAGTTGTTCAAGAGCTTTTAGGGCACTCATCGTTACTTACCACACAAATATATACACATATACAAAAACAAGATTTAAAAGATACGGTAGATGTGTGTCATCCGATGGCAAAGGAGCATTTATGAATGAGATAAAAAATAAGATCTTCTCAAAACCTTTTTTAGATTCACTCTTTTTTACTCAAAATAAATGGCATAAACATGGTGTTTTAGTGCATACTTTACGAGTTGTGTATCAGATTGTAAAACATGGTGAGTTTAAGATGTTGGCAGCCGGATTTTTACACGATGTAGGTAAACCGTTTGTAGCTTTTAAAAAAGATGACGAAGATTGGGAATTTAACGAATGGAGTTTTACCGATCATGAAGAGCGTAGTTACGAGATCATAAAAAACTGGCCTTTTGTAAGTGAGTACACAAAACAGCTTGTACGTTACCATTACCTCATACGCGATATAAAAAAGTCTAAAAAAGAGGACTTGGAGCGATATACCAAAAAGCTACCAATATGGGAAAATTTAGACAAAGAACTCCAAAATGATCTGACCAGATTTTTGAAGTATGATGATCTGGGTAAGGGTAAAAAAAGACGAGATTGAAAAAAATAAATATTATTTGTGTGTTTTGGTTATAATAACTCAAAAATTAAGGAAGATATAGATGCAAAAAATCATTTTAGGTGTAATTGGTGTAGTTGTCGCTTTAGTTGCGATCGTAATATTTTCACATATAAACAACATTCCAACATTAGATGAAAATGTAAAAGCAAAATTTTCACAAGTAGACAACCAATACAAACGTCGTGCAGACTTGGTGCCAAGTGCTGACTCAAGTAACAGAGGCAAGAGCAAAAGTAGGGCAGATGAATTTAACTCCTCAGATGTTAAACGATCCAAAAGCGTTTGCACAGTTTGAAGCAAACCAAGGGGCACTCTCTTCGGCACTTTCACGTTTAATGGTTGTAGTTGAGCGTTATCCAGAACTTAAAGCAGATAAAAACTTCCAAGCATTACAGTCACAACTTGAAGGGACTGAAAACCGCATTAGTGTTGCAAGAAAAGATTACATTGCAGCGGTACAAAAGTACAACTTAGAACTTCGTACAGTCCCTGGTAGATGGGTAGCTGCAATTTTTTATCCGGAGGCTCAGGTAAAAGAGAACTTTACAGCAACGCCACAAGAGCAAAGCGTACCAAAAGTAGAGTTCTAATCTATGCGTTTTTTTCTTAAGATCGCACTGCTTCTTAGCTTACTTAGCTCTTTTGCAGTTGCAGATCTAACTTTTCCAAAATTAACAGGTCGCGTTGTAGATAACGCTTCACTCCTTTCATCTTCACAAGAACAAAGATTGACACAATTTTTAAAAGCACATGAAGATAAAACGACTAACCAAGTGGTAGTAGTAACTCTGCCAACACTTCAAGGGTACACGATCGAAGAGTATGGAGTGGAACTAGGACGTCATTGGGGGATCGGACAAAAAGAGAAAAACAATGGAATCTTACTGATAGTAGCTCCAAAAGAGCGAAAAGTCCGCATAGAGGTTGGCTATGGTTTAGAGGGTACACTTACAGATAAAATAGCACATGACATCATTCAAGAAAAGATACTTCCTGCATTTAAACGGGGGAAGTATGATCAAGGGATCGAAAACGGAACAAGTGCAATTGTACAAGCTTTAGATGGAGAATATCAAGTAACTAAAATGAGTAAATCTAGATCGCATCATGAAGAGGGTTTTAATTTTACGTCATTGGGTATTATAGGTATTATTATTTTCCTTTTCTACAGGTTTTAATTGGTGGATCAGCTTCAGGAGGATATGGATCTTCTGTTGGTTATAGTAGCGGAGGTAGTAGTTTTAGCAGTAGTAGCTTTGGCGGTTATAGCGGCGGAAGCGGAAGCTTCGGCGGCGGTGGAGCATCGGGGAGTTGGTAATGGAGTATTTAGTAACACAAGAAGAACAAAATAAGATCAAAGAAGCGATAGAGTCATTTGAGAGTAAAAGCGATGCTGAGATCGTAACAGTGATCGCAAAGCAGAGTGATGCGTATCTTTACATACCAACATTATTGGCTGGTGTTTTAGCATTTATTTTGCCGTATATCTACCTGTTTTTTGGGAGTTTAACGCAAAAAGAGATAGCCCTCGTGCAGTTGTTGACATTTTTTATTTTGGCCACTATTACACGAATGAAACCTATTAAAATGGCACTCATTCCGGCATCTATAAAGAGAAAAAGAAGTACAAATAGGGCAAATGCAAAATTTGTTGAACTATTACAGCAAAATTCACAACAAAATGGACTTGTTATGCTTTATGTAAGTGAGGCAGAAAAATATGTTCAAATTTTAACAGATGCAACGATCGCACAAAAAGTAGATAATGGACAATGGAGTGAATCAGTAGAGAACTTTATAGCACGTGTAAAAGAGGGTAATATTGCTCAAGGATATCTTGAAACTATTGCAAAAACGAGTGGGTTACTTATAGAGCTTTTCCCAAAAACAAAAGAGGATAGAGATACACTTCCAAATCATCTTATTTTAATATAAAAGTTATGATACAATATTTTTAACTGTGTTAAAGGGGACGATATGGAGTTTTCGATAGAGAGTGAAATAGTACTTCTTCTAATGGTGATCATCTCGGTTGCCATGGGGGTACGTTATTTTAGTCAGTTACCTTATACTATTGCACTTATTTTTGCAGGAATTATTTTAAGTTTTTTTGATATTTTTCCAGATATTCATTTAACTCCGGAGCTTATTTTTCACGTACTGCTTCCGCCACTTTTATTTGAAGCAGCTTTTAATCTTAATGCAAATGAACTCAAAGAAAATCTCAAACCGATCCTTGTATATGCTGTAATCGGCGTGCTTATAGCTGTATTTATTACAGGATTTTTACTCAAAATTTCGTTCTCATTTTTTGAACTCAATGCCACTATGACACTGCTTGCGTGTTTATTGTTTGGAGCTGTGATCTCATCGACCGATCCAATTTCTGTTTTGGCAATTTTTAAACAGCTTGGTGTTCCAAAACGTCTATCGTCAATCATTGAAGGTGAAAGCCTCTTAAACGATGGTATCTCTGTTGTTGTGTATGGAATTATCCTCGCAGCTATAACTACCCATT
>JARRNV010000095.1:0-9670 GCA_037384685.1 Sulfurimonas sp. | reverse complement strand
CGGCTGGAAGATAATCAGCATAAAAATTTGCCGCATCGTGTTTTAACTCCTTGTGGTAAAAACTCCAAAAATAACGCCCATAGTATGACCAGTCAGAGTGTTCATAATACCAAGAGCCTTCAGCTGCTTTGAACTCCCCTTTTTTTGCATCTATTACAGAACTTGTAGCAAGATCGGTATTAATTGGCTCTAACCCACCGGCAACAGGATCATGGACAACTACAAAATGTCTTGCAGTTGGTACTGAAACAAATAGATCAACTTTAACGATCTCTGATCGTTTTACTTTCATTGGAGATTTTAGCAGTACAAATTTTCCATTTCGCTCAACAGAATACTCACGTCTTATCTCGATCCCTGAATTTATACGACTTGCATTCTCAGCTTTTAGATCATATGCGATTTGTGCAGCATAATAGACTCTTCCTTGACCTTTTTTATCGATCTCTATTTTTGCTTTTTTTCCTTCATCTGCTGGTGTCATATCTTTAAAAATCCTAACACTAGGATCACTTTTTTTATTAAACGATGTAGAGCCTATTTTTTTCTTGTCAAACTTCACATCAAGTTGCATTTTAGGCGTAACAGACTCAAACTCTTTTGCATAATCAACTATGGCATTTAAACAAAACATATTTTCTTGTGTATTTTCCCAATGATCACGATTACCTCGTGTCTGAGTAATTGATCGCACCATTTTAAACGGTATATCTTGCACACTTTTACCAAGTATTGGATCTTTTTGTACCTCAACCAAAGCCGAAAGTACTGCACAATTTGATCGAAGCGGTGTAGCTAAGATGTAACTATAACTATCATCTAGCTCTTCATTAAACTGAAATTTTCCGCCACTTTGACTTGCATGACCTAAAATATCATCAACTACTTTTGATTTTATACTTGTAGGTACACTTTGGGTTTGTTGTGAAGCTTGTAAAAACTGTGCTTTACCAAAGAGATCCATTTGCGGTACAAATTTAGCGTAACGTAAAATATCATTATAATCTATCTCGTTTGACTGCGACAATGCGTTTAAAGCAACTGCACGAACAGTAGAGCTCATCCCTTGAGAGTAAAATGATGGGAACTCATCATGACGAAGCAGATTTAAAAGATACGCATGAAGATCTGTTTCAACTTGTTTCGGTATTTGATATCCCTCTTTTTTCAACCACTCAAAAACAAGTGCTGTATATGCTGAGAGGTAAGGACTTACATAAGAATTTGCTCCAACCCAGTAACACATACCACCATTTGGTGCCTGAAAGTTTTGTGCGCTTTGCAAGGTTTTTAAAACTGTCTGTTTTGCATTACTCCACTCAACACTCTCTTTAAGATACTCTTGTAATTCTAAATACTGCGATGCAGCCGCAGCTTTTGAGAGACGCTGTTCCCAACACCAATACGGATAATCTTTAAGGTAATTAAATGCCCCGTCTATATTTCCAATAACTGTAGGGGAGAGAACAACACCAATATGCCCTACATCTGTATATATCCCTTTAGGTACTTGTACCCATTCACTTACTTTACTTTTTGTAGTAGAACCATAAGTTGCAGCAGTCTCTAAGGAGCGTTTCTTATGTACTTTTAGATGAAATTCTAAAGCATCACGATCAAGTTTATCTCCACCATTTACTCTAAATGTAAGCTCACCTGCACCTTTTGTTTGAACTGGCAGCCAAACATTTTTTCGCTCATACGGTTTGAGTGTAAGTGCAAAAGTTTTTTGCATACTTTTTTGGTTTTTTAATGGACCTTTTAGATCTACTTTTACTTTTACATTACGTAACTTGGAAGTACGATTCATAATGTTAAAACCAGCTTTAAAACTATCCCCTTCTAAAACTTGGTTTGGCATGACAGGGCGTAGTTCTGTTGGACGATTAACTTTAAAACTTGTTGTCCCAAGTCCCATTTTATCATCCGGTGTTACAGCAAAAGCGATCACCCTCCAACCTGTTAAATTATCCGGTAATTCAAACTCAATATGTGCCTTATTACCTTTTGTAATTTTTACCGATGGATTCCAGTATGTTACATATTTAAAAAGATTTCTAAGCGGTGAAAATGCTTTTTCACTACCACCGTCACCACCTGCATTTGCCCCTTTTTTCTCAAACTTTTGACGTCCGATCAAACGACTGATAAGGTTGTAGTTTTTTAGATCAAGTGAGTCTAAGTGATTAAATCCTTTGTATGGATCATAGTAACTGTTACCCAATTTATTGAGTGCTAAAACAGACTCATCTACAACTGCTACTGCTAATTCATACTTCTCACCTTTTTCTTTATGTTGCGTGAGTATCTCTATATCTGCTTTAACTTTTTGCTTTGGTTTATACACCTTTTTATCTGTCGAGATTTTAAAACTAAGCTCTTTATACGGATCACGTACATTTGAGGTAACATACCCCATACGATAACTTGGTTTTCCAAGATCAATGTGACCAAGTCCTAATGGTTTAGCTACACGTGGAGACACAACCACTACACTTAAATAATACCCCGGTATATATTCAGGTTTGATCGGTACTTCAATAATAGGTGTCGATCCCTCTAAAGTTTGCACCCAAGAATCGATCACACCGTAACGTTCAATGCTTACAAGTGCTTTTGCTCCAGGGAAAGGATTTTTTATGAGGTATTTTGCTTTTTCCCCTATTTTAAAACTGTTTTTCTCAGGAATAATTTGCAGTGTTGCATCATTACTTTGATCCCATGCCAAATAACCAGAACCACTTACCCAAGCTCTAAGAGTTGTTTTATGGATCGCTCCTTGTGTATCTTTGAGTGTAGCTATAAATCTGTATGAACCTGCATGTTTAGGAATAAACTTGTATTTTACAGACTCTTTTTTTGAAGTAATTATTTGAGATTTTTCTTGCTTCCATGTCATGATATTTCGCGTCAAATATGCATTCCCCGGACCTTTTACCCGTGAAGCTTTATACTCTAAATACTCTATAGTTACATTTACATCAACACCTGCTTTTACTTTTCCTTTATCATCCACTACGATCATATTAATCGATTCATTTTTATCTTTTGAAAAGATCCATTTATCTTTTTTCAAACCTACAAAACGATCACGTCCTGAGAAGTCCGCACTTGCAGTAGAGGTTATAAATTTCCCTCGCTCATCTTTTACAGCAGACTCAACTAAGATAGAACCGTAGTATATGTCTGTTTTTGGCAGTACAAACGATTGTTTGAATTCCCCTTTATCATTAAGTTTTCCATGAAGATCGAGAAGCTGACTTTTAGCGCTTGAAAGATATGTACCACTATCACTTCCAAAATAAAACCCTTTTGCCAGTGGCGAAGATGTAGAGAAACTTTTTTTAGAGAGTCTTGCAGTTACACGAATTTCTGCATTTCCATACGCACCACCGGAATGAAGTGTTGCGAATGAATCTACTTTTACTTTATCATCTGCTTTAAAAAGTTTTCCGTTTAACTCAGTTTGTACTTTAAACGGCGAAGGTGTAAAATCACTCACAAGTACACGCATAGGGTATAAAGTATCCATGCCCTCTTTATATATGCTAAATCTATATTGACCTGTGGTACCGTTTTTTGGAATTATAAACTTGCCGTCAAAAGAGCCAAACTCACTTAGGTATACATTTTTATTTTCATATATCAGTTTTCCTTGGGGATCATTGACACTCAGTTTATATGGACCGGAACTAGGCTCTACCCATTTTGTGTTGCTCTGATCTCTAACGTAGATTTTAAACTCAACTTCATCACCCAATTTATATACACCCTGTGCTGTAGTACCCCATGCACGTGCATGTTGTCCATATTTTTTCATGTATGAATAGACACCATTGTTTCTAACTAAAAAGCGATCATCTAACGGTAAGAGTGCTACATCTATCCCTTTTTGAACTTTAACAAATAATCTTGGAGCATCTTCTCTTAAGTACCATCCAAACATTTTTAACTCCGGATCAAGCGTTGCAGTTCCTGGAAAATTAATGCGCCCCTCTTTATCCGTTACACCCACATAAGATAACTCTTGTATGTTTTTTAGATCGTAATAACTCCCTTTACACAATGTCACTCGTGCATGAGAAACCGCTTTTTTATTTGCAAAACATACAAAACACCTGATCGATTATGCAGCAAATCTCGAATACCTAAAGCTCTTTTATAAGATACATCTTCAATTTGTTGTATATCAAGAGTTGCAGTTTGATGATCTTTATAAAGTGTTTGATAATTGACTGCAACAGAATCTAAATTTGTTACATACATTGGCACGTCACTATCAACACCTTTTTCCAAAATAGCAACAGAGTGTGTCATACTTAAACGTGGTTCTCTATGTGCTGTAAAAAATTCAAAATCAATAGGATTTGCCAATCTTCTGTCAAATTCATCGGTAAAATTTTTACTATCTATCTTTACACGATATGTTTGGTACGCCTGCAATAGATCCGGAAGCCAAACTTTATATGTTCTTCCTGTTCTATGTGCATAAGAAAGGTGTGAATAATCTCTGCTATTTGCCCAAGGATCGTAATCTTTTCTATCTCCACTGAGTTTTGGAGTGAATATAACACCGTTTTTTACGGCAGAATTTAAAACAGGTGAAGAAAAAATCAGTGCTATAGGTTTGAGTGGTGCACACTCTTGCAGGTCACCTTGTGTTGTTAATTTCTCATACATTATATCTTTGGCATATTTTTCACCTTTTGGTGTACAACGGATCCCAACAAATCTAAAATCTGGATAGGTCTCAAAACTCACTATAGTTCTCTCTTCTATCCCTTTTTCATCTCCATTTACAGACTCTAATCCCGGTGCTACATCAAACCAAATTGTTTGGTTTTTTGGAAGTTCTTGTGTCGGTTTTACAAGCCAAACTTTTCTAGCTTCTACTCCGTTTTTCATAGTTTTTTGATCATTTACATGTGAGACTCTATTTTGTGCCCAATAGGGAAGTTCTCTTTGTAAATTATCAGGGTATACAACTACACTGACTTTAGGGGAATTCTCAACTCTTCTTGCCTGCATTGAAAGTGTTTGCTCAACTGAATCTTTTGTAACGGGGGTATTAAATGTCACTTGAATAAGAGGCATTGTAGGTGAGAGCCAGTTCACAAAACGTGTAAAGCGTACTTTTGGTCTTGCAGTAATGAATTCGCTTTCATACTTATCCTGCATCCTTGCACCTTCAACAGTTTTAATTCCGGGTTCAACTGTGATCGTATACTTTGTAGCCTCTTGCATCTTATTTTGTTCTGTTAACTGGCATGCAAGTGCTGAAGTGTTCAGCCATCGCCATTCACAATTTAACTGCGGAGAAATTTCGATCGGAATATCTTTAGAGTCTCTCTCCATTCTTCCAATTGGAACAACCGGTTTGTCAAATTGAAAAACGATCTGTCTTGATGGAAGGACATCATTTCCGTGTGGAACTACACGCAATATTTTTAATTCTTCAAAAGTTTGTTCAGATGAGAGTTGTGAACTTCTCTCTTGGTATCTTTGGAGTATACACTTTTCAAGCTCTTTAGGGGAGTTTTTAACATTTGCACAAGCAGTTAGATTTCCTCGTAACCATTCTCTTTGTTGCTGTTTGAGTGTAGCTTTTTCATCACCGCTTGTTTCATGTAACGCTTGGGAATAAAGTGTTGATAGTTCATTATCTTCTATGGCTAAAAGATCGGAACTACATATACTTTTTTCAATAAATGTAGTTGCTTTTGCACAATTAAAACTTGGACTTGATGCTTGTAAAAAAGTGATTAAAAAAACAGATAAAAGAACTCCAAACCTCATCTTATTTCCTTTTTAGTTAGATAAGGATTATTGTACTTTTTTCACTATAAATTTCGTGTTAAATCCAATAATTTTTAATAAACTTCAACTTTATTGTAAAAGAATCAGTTCTCCAAACGGTGCCTCTTTATCATTTGAACTTATCCATTTAACAGCATAATTAGGTGGCTCTTTTGGAAAAATTCCATCCAAGTCCGTAAAATACAAAAGAAGTTTTACCTCATCTATATTTTGATCAACGAACTCAAAAACTGGTCGAAAATCTGTACCGCCATTACCGATAATTTGCACATCTAAAGCCTCACCGCTATAAAAAGTTTTATGTGAATGTATCTTGTCATCACACACGAGCAAATCGATCTGATAGTTTTGTAGATGCTCCATCAAAAAGTTCACCTCACTTAAAAACTCATTTAAAAGCACCTCATCGATCGAGCCTGAACTATCTATGGCGATGACAAGTTTAAAAGTGTTTGAGATATTTGAAGGGAGATATATTCCTTGATAAAGCAGTTTTTTTGAAGGGGGAATGAGCGTATAATCATCTCGATAATATTTGTCAATCGTATCACGAAGCTCATCACGCCAATCTATTTTTCCAAACTGCGAAATATCAAAAAAACGCTCGATCGATTCAGGAACTTCTCCTGCTTGAAACTTTTGCTCTAAAAGTGCGATCGCTTCTTCGGCTTGTAGTTGTTCGGCAAGTACTTCCTCTTCGATCTGCTCTTCACTCTTTGGCTCATTGTTTTGCTCTACATCCTCGGCATCATCTGCTTCATACTCTAGATCTTCATCATCACGTAAAATATCATCTTTAAGCTCAGCATAGATCTCTTCGGCATACATTCCCGCAAAACGTTTTCTATACTCAGCACCGTAAGGGATATCTAAACCGTTTTCGATCAGCATATCGTTGATCGCAATATCTGTCGCCATCCGCCATAACCAACCGCTGCGATTACCCTTTCGGTTTTCATGAGCAAGTGCTTTGTGCATCGCCCCGTTTGCCAAAATAAACTCGATCTCACTCAACTCTAGATCTGCTAAATACTCTTCGCGATACTCGATCTTTTTCCCATCAGATTTAAAACTCTCTATATCATCATTGATCTCTAAACTAATCTTAGATGCCAAAGTTCCAAAATATGGATACTCTACTAAAAGTTTTGCTTTTGCTTGTGAGATTTTTTCTTGAGTGTTCATACTATGCTAGCAAATAAGAAAATTTTTGCACCCACTCTTTAAAGGCTGGACTATGTTCCATTGTCAACCCGTTTCTTTGTAAGTCTTGAACGATCATCACAGCAAACTCCCCTTTTAGATCAAGGGTATAGTTTAAAAGATTGTCAAGTTTACTTACATCTTTTAATACACCACTCACAAGTGCAGAGCTAAGAGTATATAACACATCGATCTCCTCAGGATACTCACTTCCATTTCCATCTAAAATATTTTCAATATCTGGGAGTTTATCCATCACTTTTATAAAGCTCAAAAAGCCGACCGCTACATCTTTACCGATCGCACCGCTTAAAGTATCTAAGATCACATCATTACTTAGCTTGGATTACTTAGCTTGGCATTTAAAATCTTATTGACATACTCCCAACTTCTCGGTGTTGCAAAACTTTTTGTGTCAGACTTTGGATCAAAAGTAAAAAGGTGCTCGTTTTTGTAAGATATATAAGCGATTATTTTTGGTTCTATCCCATTTTTATACGCCCATTTTCGCCAATCTTCGACATCTACTTCAAGTTCAAAATGGACAAACCTGTTTGCCAATGGGGATGGCATCTTATAGGTCACACCACGATCACCCTCACGATTTCCTGCAGCGACTATTGCCCAACCCTCAGGCAATTCATACTCACCAATACGACGATCAAGGATCAACTGATACGCAGAAGACTGCACGGCAGGAGCAGCAGAGTTTAACTCATCTAAAAATAAAATCCCCTCACCATCTTTTGGCAAAAAAGCAGGGGGTGCCCAAAGAGCTGTGTGACTCTCTTTGTCATAAAATGGAATCCCTTTGAGATCAGTTGGATCCATGAGTGCTAAACGAAGATCTATAAAGCCGACATTTTTCTCTTTTGCGATCTCACGAACTATAGAAGATTTTCCGATCCCCGGAGCTCCCCAAAGAAATGTAGGTACTTTTTGTTCGATCAAAGAGTGTAATGATTTTATTAAATTTGTTGCTTTCATAACCATCCTATATTTTGGGTTTGTATATGTTTTCCAAATGCTGCATTTGTTCTAACAGCTCGCTCAAACCTGCTATCGAGTTGCATCTGGTAAAGCAGATCAACGGGTGTGTTTTCATTACGTGCAAGTTCCAGCAGTATATCACTTTTTCCAAACCCGTAAAGTTTTGTAAGTATCTCTTGGGGAGTTGCTTCGTTTTTTGCTAGGAAAAGGTGATTGTTTTCATCTTCAAAAGCACTCTCTAAAATTGACTTCGGTGTTGCTTTGTTTTGTAAAATGTAAGGGTGTAGGTTTGAAGATTTTTTATATAAAGTTTCTAAATTTTCCTGAATTAAAGCAGGATTTTTTGCCAAGTTTTCATCCACTTTTTCATCATCTAACTCTAACAACTCTTTTTGCATAGTTGGATCTAGTGTTATGTTTTTTGCCAACTGGGTTGCATACGCTGACAAAAGTGAAAACATATCTTGATCAAGAGCAATATTTTCAGCTATTTTTTGAGCTACGTTTTCATCATCGATCAAAGTTTTAGCCAAGTCGTGATCTAAACTCTCATTAGTGTGTATTGCTTCTAAAACTTCTTCCTCACCCTCTTTTAAAAGTCTTTTTAATACTTTTTTCGGTGTTTTGGGGTGCGTTGCCAAAAGCACTTTTATCTTTGGATGAAACTTTATAGGTTCAAGTTCGCTGATCACCTCTAAAAGGTTTTCATTGTCTGTTTGTGAGATCAGATGAATAAGTCCCGTCGTTGCAAACTGTACATTGTGATTTCGCTCAATATTTTCATAAAAACGCTCGATCAAAGCTGCCGTTACATCACGGTTATCATCATTTTCAAAAAAATCTTCATTATTCCATTTGAAATTTTTGAGTAATTTAAAAAACAACTCATTGGAGATGCAACTGTTTTGTAAAAAAGACTTCAACCGCTCTTTATTGTTAGAGAGCTTTAAACTCATAAGCAGTACATCACCATCGATCTCTTGTGCTAAAAGTTTTTCAAACACATCGATCGAGACAAACTCATACTTTTTCATCTCATACAACTTATCTAAAAGATTTTGCTCGTACGGAGTTATTACTCTTCCCTCTAAAATATATACAACCCCGTCATCTATCTCTTTTACGATCTCTATTTGGTGTTGTTTGAGTTGTGCAGCAAACTCATCATCTGAAAAAGCACGTGTTTTTCCAAGGAGTAAAATTTTATTGTTCTTGAAATTTTCTAAATTCATACAGCGATTATACTGCACTTTTTTCTTCACTTGTATATAATGTAAAAAATAATTGTTATAATTAAGAATCAGTCCAAAAGGAAAAGAGATGAAACTTTATGCACCATGGGAGAAAACTTTTGACAAAGTAGCTACTCCTCTTGAACACTTCATTCATGCACAAACCACTACGGGGATCATACTTGTTTTTATGACTGTAGTAGCACTCATACTTTCAAACACCCCTTTGTACCATTTTTACCACGATATTTTTCATCTCAAGATCGCTTTTAATGTCGGTTCTTGGAAACTCTCACACTCTATTCACCACATGATCACCGATGGACTTATGGCAATATTTTTCTTCCTTATAGGTCTTGAGATCAAAATAAATATTTTAGTAGGGGAGCTTTCAAACTTGCGTGTTGCGATCCTACCGATTCTTGCTG
>JARRNV010000094.1:0-7606 GCA_037384685.1 Sulfurimonas sp. | reverse complement strand
TTTTGAAAGAGCTCTACCATCTAGTAATTGCATTTAAACCCCTGTAGACTTCTTGCAAAACTATATAAAGTATGAGCAAAAAGAGAAACAATTTAATCAAGGCAGATGTTCTTCAGCGTAGCCAAAGCTACGGTGAAGGTTATCTAACGAAGAGTAAAGCAGTTTATCTTTTTGCCCTGCAGGAAGCATAAAAAGAGACAATCTTGCATAAAAAAATATTTTCACCTTAGCGTTGGCTAGGCTGAAAATTTGTTTTACACAATCTCACCTCTTTTTATATCTTCTCATATCTTTTTATAGTTATGCAAGAAGTCTAATATAATTTTTTTGTTATTATACCTTTTTAAAATAATATTAGGCTAATAATGAAATATATAGTTATTTTACTCCTTGCAAATTCCCTGTTTTGTGAGAGTACATTTATAACTCCTATGGAGTACGCATCATCACTGTATAAAAACCCGCGAGGGATAGGGTGTAATAAATGTCATGGGGAAAACGGTGAAGGAAAACTTATTGCAGAGTATATGCACAAAGGGAAGAAAAAATCTTTTAGTGCTCCTGCAATAAACACTTTGAGTTATTCAAAATTTTACAAAGCTTTAAGTGTAAGAAAAAATGGAATGCCACGCTATTTTTTAGTAGATAGTGAAGTTGAGGCACTCTATAGATATTTACACAGAAACGATAAAAAGAAGAAAAATGATAAATGAGATTATAGACGCATATGAGAGTAGAAATTTAGAGCTACTTGATGCTTTGGCAGTCCCAAAAGTAAGAGAGATAAATAGAAATAAAAAGTTTCGTTCAGTTTTAATGCTTTCATGCAATAATATTAAACATCTATCAAAAATAGAATCACTCGAAGCTGATTGTATAATGCTAAATCTTGAAGATGGTGTGAGTAAGGAAGAGAAACCTTTTGCATTAGCCTTGTGTGCTATCTTTTTATCACGTCTGCAAAAGTGCGATAAAAAGCTTGTAGTACGAGTAAACGCTTTAGATGAAGGGGGTTATGAAGAGATTACGTACTTAAATCAGTTTATGCCTGATGCCATACGCGTACCGAAGATCAAAACTCCACAAGAGGTAAAATCTGTTCATGCTTTACTCAAAGACGATATAGAACTGCACCTTTCAATAGAAACAGCAGAAGCGTGGCACAATTTAGCAAGTTTATCTGTCAATAAAAGGGTAAATACTTTTTATTTAGGTATTCTCGATCTCTTTGCTGATATGGGTTTCTCTCAAAGTTTAATAGACCTGAAAAATCCAACTATGCATTATATGCTCGGTCATTTTTTAGTAACGTGTCGATCGGTACGTGTAAAACCTGTAAGTTTTGTATTTCAGGATTTTAGAGACTTGGATACTTTTGCAAAATGGATCGAGTTTGAGAGAGCTATGGGCTTTGATGCAAAAGGGTGTATCTCTCCAAAACAAGTGGAGCTGACAAATAAAATGTTTGTCGATAAAGAAGAAGAGATAAAACGCGCAAAAGTGATCGTAAAACTTTTTGAGATGCATGAGGCAGAGGGTATAACTGGTTTTGTAGATGAAGAGTACGGTTTTATAGATGAGCCTATATATAAAGGGGCTCTTAGTTTGTTAGAGGATATAGAATGAAAAAGTTAGTACTATTTTTTACTTTAGGATTTTTAGTGTTTGCAGAGGCGAGTACTATGTTTACATTAACGGGAGTTGACAAGGTTTATCCAGTTGTAGAAGTTGGCGTAAAAGAGGTGCCTAAATCTTTTAAGCAGAGTGCTAAAGATGAAATAAATGCTATTTTGGATGAGTTAAACATTAAACATGACGGTTACGATCCAAGAGCACTTGCTTTGCTTGTAGGCGGCACACATATAGGTAATACGCTTGTGATTACTATGAAGTTAGAGATTGGTGAACAAGTTTATAGGGTAAACTCTAAAGAGAAAACATTTGCGATTACTTATGCTACACAAGAGAGAATAGTTATAAAAGAGGGTGATGATGTAGTTGATCAGCTTGAAGATGCTCTTTTGGTACTCTTAGATAGATTTTCTGAGCAGTATATTGAAGAGAATAAGAAGATTCAAAAAGTTGATCTTAAAAACGATGATTTTTCAAAGCTCGGTTATGAAACAAACTACGATCAGGCTGTAAAAAAAGCTCAAAAACTAAAAAAGCCAATTTTGCTAGTACTTGTTGCAAACTACTGCCCTTGGTGTAGAAAGTTTGAAGAGAACGTACTTCGTAAAAAAGAGGTGAATAGTATCATTCAAAACAACTATATTCCGGTAATTATAAACAAGGAAAAGGGTGGTTTTCCAAAAGAGTTTGATATAGCTTTTACGCCGATCACACACTTTATAGATTATAAAACTTTAAAAAGTGTAAAGATGGTTGCAGGGTATAACAATAAAGATGAATTTCTGTATACTTTAAGGAACTTTACTTCAAAATAAATCTCTAAGGAGTTTATAATGAAACACCATAACGATACCATAGATGCGAATGAGGCGGTGGCACAAGTTGCTTATAAAATAAATGAAGTAATAGCTATATACCCCATCACTCCTGCATCTGTTATGGGAGAGTTGTGTGACCTGTATGCTTCTCATCAAGAGAAAAATATTTTAGGAACCGTTCCTGATGTGATCGAGATGCAAAGTGAAGGTGGGGCAAGTGGAGCCGTTCACGGCGCACTGCAAAGCGGTTCGCTTACTACTACATTTACTGCTTCGCAGGGGCTTCTATTAATGATGCCAAATATGTATAAAATTGCAGGGGAACTCACTCCTACAGTTTTTCATATAGCTGCACGCTCGATCGCTGCACAAGCACTCTCTATTTTTGGTGATCATAGTGATGTTATGAGTGTTCGTCAAACCGGTTTTGCAATGCTGTGTTCAAACTCTGTACAAGAAGCTCACGATATGACCTTAATCTCTCAAGCCGCAACACTAAAATCACGTATACCTTTTTTACATTTTTTTGATGGTTTTAGAACTTCTCATGAGGTAGATAAGATTGAATTGCTTCAAGATTCAACGATTAAGTCTATGATTGACGATGAGTTGATCAAAGGGCATAGAGAGCGTGCCTTAACTCCCGATCATCCTTTTATTCGTGGAACTTCACAAAATCCGGATATATACTTTCAAGGTAGAGAGAGTGTCAATAAGTACTATGAAGTAACACCGCAAATTGTTCAAGAGAGTATGGATGCATTTGAAAAGCTTACAGGCAGAAGCTATAAGCTTTTTGATTATGTAGGTGTGCCAAATGCTGAGCATATAATTATTTTAATGGGGTCAGGCGCTGAGGCTGTTCATGAAACAGTAGAGTATTTAACCAAGCAAGGAGAAAAAGTCGGAGTATGTACTTGATCGAACAAAAGAGGCGGGTTCAGTAGGAGAACCACTCTATTTAGATGTAGTAAGTGCCTTTAATGAAGCTAAAGAGGATGGAACGCTTGATTTTAACGTGCCGTTTATTATAGGTGGACGTTACGGACTTTCCTCTAAAGAGTTTACCCCTGCAATGATCAAGGCTATTTTTGATGAACTAAATAAAGAAAAACCGAAAATTCACTTTACAATCGGAATCAATGATGATGTCACACATACATCTTTAGAATATGATCCCTCATTCACACTTCCTAAAAACGGTACTTTTGAGGCTATATTTTTTGGGCTTGGATCAGATGGAACAGTAGGAGCAAACAAAAATTCCATAAAAATTATAGGGACACAAACAGACAATTATGCACAAGGGTACTTTGTATATGATTCTAAAAAATCGGGTTCTATGACAACATCGCATCTTCGTTTTGGTTCCCATCAGATCCACTCTACTTATCTTATAGATAAAGCAGACTTTGTAGCGTGTCATCAAAGTGTATTTATGGAGAAGTTTGACATATTGCAACATGCAAAAGAGGGAGCGATATTTTTACTCAATTCCCCTTTTAGTAAAGAGCGTGTATGGGAACATCTTCCACAATCAATTCAACAAGAGATGATCGATAAAATGATCAGATTTTATGTTATAGATGGATATAAAGTGGCTCGTGATAGCGGAATGAATAGACGCATTAATACTGTAATGCAAACTTGTTTTTTTGCTATTTCTGGAGTGTTGGAACGTGAGCAAGCAATAGAGCAGATAAAAAAATCCATAGAGAAAACATACGGTAAAAAAAGTAAAGAATTAGTAGAGCTGAATTTCAAAGCGGTTGACAATACACTCTCCCATCTTTACGAGATAAAAATACCTGATAAAGTGACAAGTTCTCATAAATTCACTTCCCCTGTAAAGGGAAAAATTAGTAAATTTGTTGCAGATGTTACAGCTAATATCATAGAAGGGCGTGGAGATGCTATCCCTGTGAGTATGATCCCAAGTGATGGTACATGGCCAAGTTCAACTACACAATTTGAAAAAAGAAATATAGCTTTAGAGATTCCCGTATGGGATCCCAAAAGTTGTGTACAGTGTAATGAGTGTGTCTTAGTTTGTCCACATGCAGTTATACGCTCAAAACTTGTAGATGATGCACATTTACAAGATGCTCCGGATGGCTTTAAAGCGGTAAAAACAAAAGGAAAAAGTTATCTAGAAAATGGAAATTTTACACTGCAGATCTCTGCTGAAGATTGTACAGGGTGTTCATTATGCACAGAGGTATGTATAGGGCTAAATAACGAGAGTGAAGAGTTAAAAGCGATCAATATGACACCAATTTCTGAGATCGATAAAGATAAAGAGGAAAAAATCTGGGAGTACTTTTTAGATATTCCGGAGTTTGATCGAACACAGCTGAATCATGCTAAAGTAAAAGATTCACAGTTTTTAGAGCCGTTATTTGAGTTCTCAGGTGCATGTCCAGGATGTGGTGAGACACCGTACATAAAACTTGCTACTCAACTTTTCGGTGATCGTATGATAGTGGCAAATGCTACTGGATGTTCTTCGATCTATGGTGGAAATCTTCCAACAACACCATGGGCAAAAAACAAAGACGGGCTTGGTCCTGCATGGTCAAATTCACTCTTTGAGGACAATGCAGAGTTTGGGCTTGGATTTCGTTTGACGATCGATAAACATCAAACACAAGCAAAAGAGCTTCTAACAAAGCTTCGTAATGAAATCGGAGAAGAGTTAAGTCAGTCTTTATTAGATGCTACACAGGTTACGGAAGATGAAATCTTTGCACAGAGAAAGCGTGTACAAGAGTTAAAAAAACAACTCTCAGGTATACAGAGGGATGATGCTTTAAGTCTTTTTAGTTTAGCTGATTATTTAGTTAAAAAATCGGTTTGGATTATAGGAGGGGATGGTTGGGCATACGATATCGGCTATGGAGGACTTGATCATGTTATGGCTAGTGGAAAAAATGTTAATATCTTAGTCTTAGATACACAGGTATATTCTAATACAGGCGGACAACAATCAAAAGCTACACCCGAAGGTGCTGTAGCAAAATTTGCAGCGAGCGGAAAACCTTCTAATGCAAAAGATTTAGCACTTATGGCTATGACGTATGAAGATGTGTATGTATCTCGCGTTGCAATGGGAGCAAGTTATTCGCAAACACTTAAAGCATTTGTTGAGGCGGAAGCTTATGAGGGTGTGTCGATTATAATCGCATATTCTCATTGTATAGCACATGGATACGATATGAAAGATGGAATGAAACAACAAAAACTTGCAGTTGCATGTGGATTATGGCCTACATTTAGATACAATCCAGATCTTATAAAAGAAGGAAAAAATCCTATGCATTTAGATTATAAAGCTCCAAAAATTCCCGTAAAAGATTATATGTACAATGAGACACGCTTCTCTATGGTAGAACAAACGAATGAACAAGATGCACAAAACTTTTTGGATATTGCACAGCATCATGCAGAGGAACTATTTAAAAAGTATTCAAAATTGGCTGAGGAGTAGGTTATGGATTATCAAGCGATATTAGAGGAGATAGCTGAGGAGATCAAACCGTTTTTACAAAGTGGTAAAGTAGCTGATTATATTCCGGCACTTTCTGAAGTTGATCCAAAACATTTCGCTTTTTCAATAACACTCTCTGATGGAACGCAGTATCATGTCGGGGATGTACAAACTCTTTTTTCCATACAAAGTATCTCTAAAGTATTTACTTTCATACTCTCTTTAAAGGCGTATGGCGCATATATGTATGAACGTGTAGGAGTTGAGCCTTCTGGCAATCCGTTTAACTCATTGGTGCAGCTTGAATATGAGCATGGAAAACCTCGTAACCCATTTATTAATGCAGGTGCGATCAATGTTACAGATGCTTTGGTAAGTCACTATGGCAGTTGTGAAATTACAATTTCAGAAGTGTTGCGCTTTATCCGATCGATTGCAGATGATGAGAGTATTGGATTTAGTCAAAGAGTGGCTGACTCTGAGATGGAACACGGGTTTAGAAATATGGCATTGGCAAACTTAATGAAAAGTTTCAATAACTTTGATAACTGTGTTGAAGAGGTGGTAAAAACATATTTTAAACATTGCGCTATTGAGATGAATACTGCAATGCTTTCTCGCGCAATGCTTTTTCTCTCAAATGCAGGAAAAGATCCCATTAACAATAAAAATTATATTACAGCGCAACAAGCAAAAAGGGTGAATGCCGTAATGCTGACTTGTGGTCACTACGATGCTTCGGGTGATTTTGCTTTTCATGTAGGACTTCCGGGAAAAAGCGGTGTAGGAGGTGGGATAGTTGCACTTATACCTAATGTAATGGGTATCGCAGTATGGTCCCCTGGTTTAAATGCACAGGGGAACTCTTTAGTTGGAACAAAAGCACTGGAGCTTTTTACAACAAAAACAGGTATGTCAATCTTTTAAAGATTACTTTCCAATAGCATTGTCAAGTTTTGCTATAGCAATATAATAATCAAAAAAGGTATTGATGAGGTTTGCTTTTGCGTCTATATAGTCTTGACGTGCCTGTTGCAGCTCTATGAAGTCTGTTAAACCGTTTTCATAACGTTTTGATGCCTGATCAAACTTCTCACTACTTACGTCTACCAGTGATTTTGAAAGTATCACCTCATCTTTTTTCTGTGCAAGATTTATATAAGCATTTGTAACAGCTTGTTTTATTTGTAGTTCTGCAAATACTAGCTTTGATTGTGCAATATTCGCATTGATAATTTTTTCCTGTTTTCTAGCATTGGTAGAGCCCCCTTGGTAGAGATTCCAGTCAAGATTTACACTCGCTTGCCAAGTATCTTGCGGCATATACTGTTTGAGTTTATCTATTTTTTGTTTTGTATAATCACCGTAAAGATAAATAGATGGGAAATACTCTGCATTGACACTATTTATTTGCGCTTTTGAAGCATCTACTTGGTACTTGTAACTCACAACCTCTGCTTTGTTATTATAAGCATACTCCACACACTCTTTGAGCGATAGATCGTATTTAGTAAGTTGATTACCCAATGTATTTAAATCGAGATCTCCGTAATAAACCTCATAATCACGTGAAGTTGTTGTAAAACCTACTACTTTGTCTAAGTTCGCGTAAGTCGATTCTAGCTTGTATTTTGCATTATTAAGAGCTATTTTTGATTTTATTAGTGCC
>JARRNV010000093.1:0-4244 GCA_037384685.1 Sulfurimonas sp. | reverse complement strand
TTTAGTGAGTTTTTAAAAGAACCTGCTGAGTATATACAAGAAAATAAAAACAGACGTTTTGAACAGTTACCTAAAGTTGAAAATATCACTAAAATCCAAGACTACATAGTAGCAACGCAAGATCCAAAACTATCCCCGGAAACAATTAAAATCATCATCTCTCAAATAGATGAGAGAAAAAATATACGCTACTTTGATGAAAAGTCCAACTTAGATGAAGAGGACGAGACAGCCTTTAAAATAGTACTAGAGAGTACAAAAGCCGATCATGCAAAAAAAGTGTTTGAGTATCTTGTAGATGTAAAAAATGGAAAAGCAAAGGTTGATGAAGGGACAGTTGGAAAGTTTGTTCAAGATAAGATACTTCCACAAGATGGCGATAGCAGTTTTACAAACGGTAAAACAAATATAGAGCGACTTTACCATCTCTATGACGGTGATGATGTAAAAACAAACAAAGATGCACTTCCAGTTACCCGCTTTAAACTTTATGAGAGTGGTTCTGGTACACATAACCCTTATGTAGATGAAGATTACGAAGCAGACAATACACTCTTTGGATTAGGAACCGGAGAGGATGAGACAGGGGTAATAGCACATATTATCTATAGTTGTGAAAAGATAGCTGATCAACTAAGAGAGGCAAACATTAGTCATGTAGATGAACTTGTTCTTGATGTGTTTGGATTTTCTCGTGGGGCTACATCGGCTAGACACTTTGTATGTTCTATACTAAAATATGCAGAGCTAGTGCCAAAAGGCAATAGGGAGTATAGTGTAAAAATGAAAGATGTCAAAGATATCTTTGAGCCTTTTTACGGCAAAGATGGGCATATAGTTTATGGTGGAAGAAGGTTCTATAACCCTTTGAAAACAGATGTTGTAAATTATCGTCACGGCAAAGTAATAAGAAAAAATCCTTTTCATACAAAAGCACCTATCACTATAGATTCTCTCTCATTTAGATTTGTTGGGATATACGACACTGTTACCCATTACGGTTTTGTGCAATCCAATGACTACAAAGATCTTAACATAGACTTTTTTGCAAATGACGGAGATAAAAAAGTTGGACAAATTGCCCACCTTATGGCAGATGATGAGTACAGGTACAACTTTGACGCGTATTCTATTTTTGAATCGGGTCAGGTAAAACATCAAAAAATTGTAGAAAATAAAAAAGAAGGGATTGTTCAATTTGAAGAGATAACATTCCCCGGAGCTCATGCTGATGTTGGCGGTGGATACAATGTCGAGAGTGAAACCGTAAAAATAGGTATGATGTATGTTCGCAGCAATACCATTTCTATGAAATTAAAGAAAAAAATAGAAAACTGGAATAGTAAGTACCATTGGATGGAAACTACAAATGTAATTCAAGCCAAATCTCTTAATGAGATTAAAGATGCTGAAGTAGATGGGTTTTATTGCATTATCATAGAAGCTCATAGACCATACAATAACTTTGTCACTTATATCCCTCCTGTGCATACAGCATTTATTTATATGCATAAAAAACAGGTACACAATACATATGAACATGTTAGCCTTAAACTCATGCATAATAGAGCTGTATATAAAAATGTATATGATAGTGTAGAAAAAGGGAGTGAAAAAGATGGTATAGAGAGAGTTCCTTTTGGAAGTTTAACTAACTATGATTTATCAAACGATACTAACCTTACTCAAGCATACAAAGAACTCTAAAGCAATACGCAACTAAAAGAAAAAAATCTTGCATTGTATAAACAACTGAAACATAAGTATCTACACCACTCATCTAACTATGCTGACTGGCTAGTAAATCGCCCGTCATCAGAAGATAAAGAAGATGGTGACTTTTATGGTAAACGTGTTATTTATACTTCTACAGGAACTAAATACACTAGGGGTTAAAAATGTATGAACTAGAACAAATAACCCACTACCTAAGAAAGTTTGAACTGGATGAAGATCATATAAAAAGATGCTATGAGATGATCCCAGATCCTGCAGGTAAAGTCGAGTCACAAGATAAACTGTTTATAGAGTGTAAAACTCAGTATGATATAAATACCATAGGTTCTTTCATTGAGAATATAACTACAGGTATAGATAAAGGGCACATCATCAACGCCATAAAAAGAACTGCAAGCCAGTTTAGCTACGTATATGAGATCCCCCGCATCGCTTTTTATATCGTAGTTCTTAGTAAGATTGTGAAATAGTTACTATATTTATCAAACTTATTTGTTTATAATTTTATAGCCTTGATTTGAATAGTTTTTTATTAAACTTGTATTGTTCACTTTTTTTCTTATATTACTTACTATACTTGTTAGAGTATTTCTATTCATTTGAGTATCTCCCCAAACATAATTTTCAATCTCATCATAACTTACAATTCTATTATTGTTTTTAAATAAATATGCCAATAATTTATTCTCTTTTACCGTAAGTTTTATACGTTGATTGTTATAAATTAAAGAACTGTTATGAGGTTCATATAAAATTTTATCGTCTGTAAGATAAATCTTATTCGTTGAATTCATCAAATCTTCTAATGCTAGGTCTATTGCTTCTCTTGTAACAGGTCCAAACAGTGTTTTTACATTTTGCAAATGTGCTAATTTATTCATTGATGCTCGTAAATTTTCCTCTGCTAAAATTAAAAACATACAATTTAAATCTACTCTTTTTATCTTATTAATTATCTCTTCACAAAAGTGATGATTAGCATCAAGATAGATCATCACTATATGTGGTTTCATTTCTAAATAGTGCTGCCATGCATCTTGAAAAGTAGTTACATGAATATGTTCACATATAGACTCAAAAGGTGTAAGGTGAGTATCGTGTATAACTCCCTCTTCAATGATATAGAGTATTTTCATAAAATTAAGTTTTGTAGTCATATTAGTTTTCTCTTATCATATAAAATGTGTTTGATTACGTCCATGACGTTTTGCATAGTAAAGAGCATCATCAGTACGCTTAAAAATATCATCTACTGTATCTGCAGTTTTAGAAAGAGTGACGCCTAAACTAATCGTAACAGTACCAACATGTTTAAAATGATGCGATTCTATACTCATTCTAATCTTTTCTGCCAATTCAACAGCTGCTTTCTTTTTTTGAAATTCAGGGGCAATAATCATAAACTCTTCACCACCCCATCTTGCAAATATATCTGTCCTGCGAATTTGCTTACTTATAACATTTGACACCTCTTTTAAGATTGTATCTCCTACATCATGCCCAAAGTTATCATTAAACTCTTTGAAATGGTCAAGATCTATCATAATAAGTGCAAATTTACTATTATAATGTTTTACTCTATCTATTTCTAATTCTAGCTCTTCAATAAATTTTTGTCGATTATAAATACCCGTCAAAAGATCTGTAGTTGCTTGTTGATGTAAATGGTTTTCAAGTTCAATCCGTTCTGAAATATCTTTTCCTGTAGCAACATAGTATTGTATATTTGTTTCTTCGTCTAAAATTGGTGAGATTGTTTCAGCTTCATAGTAAAGAGTCCCATCTTTTTTTCTATTTTTAAACACAGCATTGTAAACTTTAGCATCTTGAATTGTATTCCAAAGTTTTTTGTAAAAGTCTTTATCATGCTCTCCGGAATTTATTAGTTTTGGTGTATCTCCTACCGTCTCTTCCAATGAATACCCGGTATGTTCTACAAATGCATCATTAGCAAACAATATAACACCATTTGGATCCGTAATACGGACCATATCATTCGTTTGTTTCACTGCTTGTATCAAAACATTCATACTTTTTAACTCTTGAATTGAGTAACTTGAAAGATTGTCAACCATTTGCTTTTGTATATTTTTTTGTTGACTCTCTTTGATAATACAAAAACATTTGATAGGATGGTTTTGCTTGTCTCTTTCAACAACTATATAAGCATCTATCCAGTGGATACCGCCATCTACATTTACAATACGGTATGTTTGATTAAAACAATCATGATTTCCATCATATATATTTGTTTTTATCTCTGAAATAATATGTTTACGATCTTTAAAATAAATAGTTTGCAAATATTTTTTATGATCACTTAAAAACTCTTCTTGTTTGTAGCCGTATTGTGAAATTGTTTTTGAAACGTAGTTTAGATGCCATAATGTGCTAATATCCCATGATAAAAATACAAAAGAAGAATCATCCATAATAGCATTAAATCTCTCCCAATCTTGCTTGTGTATGGAGGTGTCTTGTATCATTAGTTTATTCCTAAATTTAAA
>JARRNV010000092.1:1590-5887 GCA_037384685.1 Sulfurimonas sp. | reverse complement strand
AGTAATTCCACAAAATCCAAAAGATGGCGGTGGCTTTAGTTTTGGAATATTTGACACTATTGATCTCGATAACGACTTAGTAAAATTCAATCCTATATTTTTAGCTTTCTTTTTCTGTTCAACAGAATTCACTAAAAAAGCACTTAAGTATGATGTGGTATAATCGCGAAATTATTTTCAAGTTTATAATCGCATAAATGCGATGAGCTTTCTGCTGAAGAAAACCTAGTGTTAGCGTAGACAAAGGAATTACTTCGCTTTGTCATATCAAATAAAATACAAGGTTTCCTTCATTTTATACAATAAAATTAAGGAATAAACTATGGGACAAACCATAACTGAAAAAATCTTTTCTGAACATGTCGGTAAAGAGGTGTATGCAGGTGAAATCGTTCGCTCACCTATCGATATGGTTATCGGAAACGATATTACAACTCCTATTTCGATCAAAGCTTTTGAAGAGAGCGGTGCTGAAAAACTAGCAAATCCAGATGGTTTTTCGATCGTACTTGATCACTTCATCCCTGCAAAAGATATTGCTTCTGCAAACCAAGCACGTATCTCTCGTGACTTTGCAAAAAAACATAAACTCAAAAACTTTTTTGATGAAAAAGATATGGGGATCGAGCACGCACTTTTACCTGAAAAAGGGCTTGTAGTTCCGGGTGATGTTATTATCGGTGCAGACAGCCACACTTGTACACATGGTGCACTTGGTGCATTCTCAACAGGTATGGGTTCAACTGACTTGGCATTTGCAATGATTACAGGCGGCAACTGGTTTAAAGTTCCTGAAACTATCAAAGTAAACCTAAGTGGTAAACCTGGGAAATATACAACTGGTAAAGACATTATCTTAGAGATAATCAGAATGATCGGTGTTGATGGTGCTTTATATAAAACTTTAGAGTTTACAGGTTCAACTATCCCTTTCTTAACTATGGATGACAGATTCTCTATGTGTAACATGGCTATCGAAGCGGGTGCAAAAAGCGGTATCGTAGCGTATGATGAGATCACGGCAGAATTTTTAGCAAACAAAACTCTTGCTCGTGAACCAAAAGTACACCAAAGCGATGCTGATGCGACTTACTGTATGGAACTAAATATCGAAGTTGATAAACTAGACCCAGTGATCGCTTACCCGTTCTTACCGTCAAACGGACACTCTGTTGTTCAAGCTGAGTCTGAAAAGATCAAAGTGGATCAAGCATTCATCGGTTCTTGTACAAACGGCCGTTTAGCTGATCTAAAAGTTGCAGCTGAAATCTTAGATGGGAAAAGAGTACATGAAGATGTAAGACTTATTGTTACTCCCGGTACACAACAAATCTTACGTGAAGCTACAAAACTTGGCTACATCGATATTATTGTAGATGCCGGCGGTGTTGTAAGTAATCCTACTTGTGGGGCATGTCTTGGTGGATACATGGGTATTTTAGGTGATGGTGAAGTTGCGATCTCGACAACGAACAGAAACTTTGTCGGTCGTATGGGTTCAAGAAGCTCAAAAGTGTACTTAGCAAACTCTGCAGTTGCAGCAATTTCTGCTATAACTGGATACATTACAGATCCTAGAAATTAGTCACTAATTCGTCACTAGTTTGTATTAAAATAACAACATTAGTTATTGACAAAAAAGGAAAAAAATGAAAAAGTTACTATTAATTTCGGCACTAGTATCTAGCGTATTGTTAGCGGATCAAAAACCTTATGAGATCTCTGGTCTTATCGGTTACGATATAGCTGAAGGAAATATCGGTATTAAAAATGACGGACACTATTTAGGTGCTTTAGAGGTACAATTTAATTCACCTGATTCTAAGATTTCTCCGGAATTTTCTATTCTTTATTCACCAAAGGCAAAATATTCTGCCGGTGGAGATTCAGCGATCACTCGTGGTGCATTTAACGCTGTATACACTTTTGATGCGATCGATGCTCTTACTCCTTTTGTTAAAGCGGGTATTGGGATTGAAAATGTTTCTGATGAAAGAGCTGGTAATCAAGACGGGTTTTTCGTAGATGCCGGTGCCGGTGTTAAATATGCATTTAACGAGGACTGGGCTTTAAAAGCAGAAGCTATTTATCTTGCCAAAGCAAGCGGAACTCAAAACCAGCGTTTCGATAACAACCTTATTACAATGGTTGGACTTACATATTCATTTGGTGAAGGTGCAAAAAAAGAGGCACCTGTAAAAGAAGAGCCTAAAGAGGAAGTTGTAGCAGTAGCAGCTCCAGTTGATGGTGATGATGATAAAGACGGTGTTTTAAACTCTAAAGATGAGTGTCCAACAACTGAAATGGGTGTAAAAGTGGATGAAAAAGGTTGCGACCTTGATTCTGACAAAGACGGTGTTATCAATGCAAACGACATCTGTCCAAATACTCCACTTGGTACTGAAGTAAACAGTGACGGTTGTCCAAAAACTGTAAAACTTGCTATCAACTTTGAAAATGATTCTGCTCAGATCAAAGAAGATTCAAGTGCTAAACTAGACAAATATGCTGACTTTTTAACAACATATACAAACTACTCTGCAAAAATTGTAGGTCACACAGATAGCCGCGGTAGTGCTAAATACAACCAAAAACTCTCAGAAAGAAGAGCTGCTGCAGTTGTAGAAGCACTTAAAGCAAGAGGTGTTGATGCGAAACAACTTTCATCTGTTGGTATGGGTGAAGAGAAACCTGTTGCAGACAACTCTACAAAAGAGGGTCGTGCTCAAAACAGAAGAATAGAAGCAGAACTTACTCGTAACTAAAATGATACAAATACCTTGTGTCATCTTTGCAGGTGGTAAAAGCTCACGAATGGGAGAAAACAAAGCGCTTCTTCCATTTGCAGAGTTCCCTACACTCACACAATACCAACTCCATAAACTCTCCAAAATTTTTCAATCTGTTTATATCTCGTGTAAATCAAAAGAGAACTTTGACTTTCTCACAGAGAATGAACAAGTAAACTTTATAGAAGATGCTAACAAAGATCTTTTTGCTCCCACAAATGCATTTATCTCAATCTTTTCTCAATTAAATGTAGAGAAATTTTTTGCCATAAGCGTCGACACTCCTTTCATTGACGAGCAGATAATTCAAACCCTGCTTGATCAAGACAGCGATTCAAACGATGCAACAGTAGCAACTTTAAATGAACAAATCCAACCGCTTTGCGGTATCTATCACCATTCCTTGCTTGACTCCTTTGTGGAAATGGAAAAAAACAATATCCACAAACTGGGCTATCTTTTAAAAAAATCCAATACAAAACTCGTTGATTTCAAAAATGAAAATAAATTTTTAAACCTTAACACCAAAGAAGAATACGAAAAAGCATTAGAAATTATTAACACCACTTTGATATAATAGTGCAAAAAGTAAAGAACTAAAATATGAACTTAACACATTTAGATGAGAATCAAAGACCGAAAATGGTCGATGTAAGCGATAAAAACGAAACTACACGCGTAGCGATTGCAAGTGGCATTATAGAGATGAGCCAAGATGCGTATAATGCTATTGTCAATGAAACTGCCAAAAAAGGGCCGGTACTACAAACTGCAGTTATCGCAGCTATTATGGGTGTGAAAAAAACAAGTGACTTAATCCCCATGTGTCATCCACTTAACTTGAGCGGTATTAACTGTGACGTTGAAGAGTTACCGGAACTTCCTGGATTTAAATTAACGGTAACTGCAAAACTAAAAGGGCAAACGGGTGTAGAGATGGAAGCACTGACGGGAACTTCCATTGGACTGCTTACAATCTACGATATGGTAAAAGCGATCGATAAAGGGATGATCATCCGTAATGTACAACTAGAAGAAAAATCGGGAGGAAAAAGTGGAGACTTTAAACGATAAACTGCGAGATCAAAAGCTAGAGTTGACATACCCATGTTCATGGTGTTATAAAGTAATAGCTAGTGAAAAAGCCGCATTAGAACAAGCTGTAAAAGATGTTTTACTAGAAAGAGAGCACAAGTTAACACACTCAAATAATTCCAAAAGTGGAAAATATGTAAGTATGAATTTAGATCTTCTTGTGCATAATGAGGATGACAGACAATTTATTTATGATGCATTAAAACGCCACCAAAACATTAAAATGGTACTGTAGGGAGTATAATTATGGCTGCAAGTTTAAAACAATTAGTACAAAAAGCGTTTAAAGAGATCGACTTAGACAAAGTAGACACTCACGATATTGAAAACATTACAAGTGAGCTTATTACAAAAAGAACAGCAAAGCTTGAAGAGCAACTCGAAAAACTTTTAAAAAGAAAAGAGGAGCTTGA
>JARRNV010000092.1:0-1553 GCA_037384685.1 Sulfurimonas sp. | reverse complement strand
TCTACTGCATTTGCAAAACTTCACCAAGTTAAACTCCAATCAATCGATCTTTATGAGATCCTTACAGAGATCGTTGAATCGGCAATTATTACTGCACTTGAAAAAGAGCGTGACAGTGAATTTAAAGAGTACCTTATAGAGACTATAAAAGAGATAACATTCGAATCTATTAAAGAAGGTTCACTCAATACTATCCGTATAAGAAAGATACTCTCAACAATACTAGCAGTGGCTATTGATATTGCCGAAGCAGAACCAAATAAAGCAGAAGATATTTTAGCAGCAACTATAAAGGGTATGCGTTACGGTCTTATAAAATCAATTCACAGATTTAAAAAACGTTTAGCATATATGCCGGTTGAAGCAAAACACATACTGATCGAAGACTATGACACTATTATGGAAGATCTAAACCAAACAGATACTATTTTTGCTCAAGTGGTAATTAACCAAGCATCACAAAGCTCATCGGTCACACATAAAATTCTTCTAGATATCAACAAAGAGATGAAATACGATCTTGAAGAACTTCTTGTAGTATCGAAAGAAACCGCAGAGGTAATGAAAAGCAGATTTGCAAATTTTGCGAAGTTTGCAGTGAAAAAAGCTGACTCTGCTATACACTCACCTCGTGCTCAAGAAGCTAAAAGAATCGGTAAACACGCATTTGAGACAGCAAAAGTAGTACTAGGAAGTGCTATAAAAAGTGCTAAAGACGTTATAGATAAAAACAAAAGTTAAATTACAATTTTTTATAAAGCAGAATTTCAAAAAACTTTATTATAATTTGGTGATATATAAACATAAAGGAATAAACTATGATGTTACACCCGGCAACAGCACACTTTGCTATGGTTTTACCAGTAGTCGCATCTGTTTTCGGTCTTGCTTATTTAATTAGCAGAACGGAAACAATGTCTAAAATTTCAGCTCGTACAGCTCTTATAACAGCAATAGCAATGGTTGGTGTATGGTACACAGGTTCCCAAGCAGGTCCTCAAATATATGGCTTTTTGGATGAAGCTTAACTGTAGTAGTTATGGCTGTTACATTCCTTCAAGGAAAACATGGTGGTGAAATCGTGTATGAACATGGTAAACCTTTTCAGATGACACAACTTCAAAAATTTATGTCAAGCGATGATTTTGATATGGCAGATGACGGTGAAAAAGCTGATCTGATCAAAGAAGAGATCTCTTCTATCGCAGAGGTAACATGTGAGAAAATAGGTTGTGAAACAGAAGAAGCTGAAGACGAGGAATAAGCACCCTAATGAATGCAACATCTTCAGATATAACAACGATCGCAAAAGAGTTGAAAAAATACAAGTCTGGTGATACATCTTCTACAAAGGATCTCCTTCAATCAATGAAGGAATCCTCTAAGTGGCTGACGGAGCAACTTCAAAAATGAATATTTTGGTAACAAAAGCATATGAAGAACAGCTTCAAGCAATATTAGAGGATATGATTCTAAACAATAAAGAGGGTGTTAAAGGTTTTAAGATGTACCTTGATACTATATTATTAAATATACCTACAAAAGATAAAAAG